>NZ_JBHINR010000026.1:0-4467 GCF_042195105.1 Bartonella sp. CL436QHHD
ATGTAAGCTATCCTCTGCATTATTGATGAGAATATCGTTGCTGGCTTTCAGCCCCACCTTGCCATCAGCCGCAATGGAACTGCCTGTGATGCTAAGATCATGCGGTTTGCCATCCTGCCCTGCAATGACAGTGGTATCACCTCCCGATTTTATCGAAGATCCAACGGCATGAGAGGCTTGCATGTCCACTTTCGTGTTTTTGGTGCGAAGATGATACTCCATCTCATCGTTTCTTACCCCTATTGTTACCTCCCCTTGGGCGCCAAGTCCAACATTGCCCTTGGCATCTATATCGGAAGCAGCAATATGGATATCGCCACCCGATAGAACAGTGGTCTCTTTTCCAGAACTTAAATGAGAGCCATTGTGTAAAGCAACATGAGATGTTTCACTCCCACTCTGATTGTCCATACTGTTGCGTGTGGCATCAATCGAAACATTCCTCTCAGCTTGTAAGGAAAGTTTATCCGTTGCTTGAACATCAGAGCCTAAAATATTCAAATCTTGTCCAGAGAGAAGTGGGCTTGATGTACTTTGAAAAATATTTATTTAAAACAAATGTGTGAATACACAACAACAAGTGTATTCCGTTTAGGGCGTTCTGTTTTGCATGAGGAGTATGATCCCATTAAGAAATGCAATAAACAAAAACGTAAAGCTAAATTAAAAGAAGATGATAAAGTTGGAAACTAGTTTTTCTCTTTGTAACTTTATATTCTTCCCCAATGAGGCTGTATTCCCGTTTCAGAACTTACTCTAACAGATATATGTAGTATGCTCGCTCTAATCTAGCATATAAAAGTAGACTAAAGTTCGCCACTGGTTATGATATTGTCCTATTTCTGAGATTAATTAAATACTTTTCACTTAAGTGTAAAATGATAGCCGTAATATAAGATTTTATGTAATAAGTAGTTATAAAATCGCTGCATAATACTAATTCGCCTTTTATAATATAAAACTTTTTTAAGCCTTATAATACAAAATGATACCAATAAAAAATAAAAGAGATTAAGAGAAATAAAATAGAGAGCTAATAAAATAAAGGCCCCGTTAAACGAGGCCTTAGTATTTTTTGTGCTAATAATTTCATTTTTACGAAATTAGAATTTGTAAGCGACACCTACACGGAAGTCATTGGTTTTGTAGTTGAATTCACGTGTATCGTTGGCGAATTTCTTTTTACCAAAATCGGAGTAACGGTATTCTGCACGTAAAAGAACGTTGTCGGTCATTGCAAAGTCAACACCGCCGCCAATAGTGAAACCAACCATTGTCTTCGTGTCATCAGCCCAAGTACCACCAGTCAAATCTACATTTTTCTTAATTGATGGGTTTTCAACCACATCAGCTTTCTGTTCAACTTTAACTCTCTCTCCTTTTCCTGTAACTGATTGAATACCCTGTACCTGCGCATAGGCAATACCACCAGCAACATAAGGCATAATACGGTCAACAGCAGCAAAACCGATACGAACGCGTGTAGCACCAGACCATTTTTCTTTGTAACTGTGCTTTTCCGTTACCTTGTCACCTATTTCAAACCGTTGCTGATCTTTTAATTCAACCTTAGCTTTTTCAAGGGCATTATTAAAAAATGCCACATCTTCTTTAGTAAGAGTCAATTCACGGGCTGTTTTTGATTCTTCACGGTCTGCCCAAACTGCATCGGTTTCAACACCGAGAATGAGACCATTTCCAAGGTCTACGTTAGATCCGGCATAAATCCCACCCATGAAACCAGAAGGACTAGGTGTGTTATCTTTTTTGACAAGTTCTTTATCTTCTCCTGGAATAGTTACTTTAGTTTTACTCGAAAAGTTACCAACTTGACCACCAAGATAAAAGCCTGTCCAAGAAAACGAAGGGGCTGCTGCGATAACTGCTGGGGCTGTTTCACGAGGGATCACCACGTCAGCAGCTTGTGCTGCAGAAGCTGAAATTAAAGCGGCAATAGAAGTTGCTATTAAAGATTTTGTATTCATAATTTTGCTCCTAAATTAACTATAAAATGACCTTACAAGATTATAGATAGAAAAGCTGTAGTAAAAATGTCACAGTCGTACAAATAAAAGCCCAGAAAACAGCGCTTTTGTAAAAGTCAATATCTTTTGGAAATTTAATTTTTTATTAATACTTTTTATTCATAATTGCACTTTTGATGAAATTAGAACTTGTAAGCGATACCTACGTGAAAGTCATTGGTTGTGTAGCCTAGTTTAAGGTAATACTTTTTATATTCCTTCTTACCAAAGTCTGAGTAACGGTACTCCGCACGAAGCAGAACATGATCTGTCATCGCGAAATCTATACCACCACCAAGGGTGAAACCCTCCATCGTTTTTATTTTATCAAATACTGTAGCAGAAACTTCTTTACTTGGCTTACCCATTTGCCAATTTTGTTTGTTCCTGAAACTTTACCAACAGCCACATAAGGCATAATACTGTCAGCGACGGAAAAACCAACACGAACCCGTGTTGCACCAGACCATTTTCTTTGAAACCAATGCAATACACTGCTGTGTCACCCTTTTGAAACTTTTCATTTTCATCCAATGTGACACCAGCATCTTTAAATTCATCATTAAAATCATCAAATTCATCAATCGCAAGAATCCCTGAGACCGTCTTCGTCTCTCCTCAGTCTGCCCAGACTGCATCGGTTTCAACATTTAGGACATTTCTAAGATCTACGTTGGAACCTAAAATAAATACCACCTATGAAACCTGAAGGCTTAGGTAGTGCATCTTTATCTGAAGTTTTTTTCTTTTGTCTCTAAATCAAATACATAAACTTTGACTTGAAAAGTTGCCAACTTGACCACCAAGATAAAAACCTGTCTAAGAAAACGAAAGAGCTATGATAACTGTTGGAGCTTTTTTACGAGGAATGACAATATCAGCAGCTTGTGCCGCAGAAGCTGTAGTCATAGCGATAACAAAAGTTGTTACTGAAGATTTTATATTCGTAAACTTTGCTCCTCATTTATTTACGAGCACAGTATTATACGACTACAAAAAAACACTGTAGTAAAATGATACAATCATAGGAAACGAAAGCTGACGCAAGATAAAGTCATTTCATAACTTCACGTTTCACAAGAAATTGTAAGTTATGAATACGTATAATTCATTGATTTTACCGCGTAATTATTGCCTGTCGTTTATAAAAATCTTTTTAAGGAAATCTGAATAATATCTTTTACACCGCCAATAAATATGGAGTGTGTAATAATATAACAATAGAAAAATAACAGAGGCTCCGTCTTTAACAGAGCCTCATGACAATTTATTTTATCTTCATCATTTCGTTGTTGACGAAATTAGAATTTGTATGCAACACCTACACGGAAATCATTGGTTTTGTAAGCTATTTTATCCCCGTCCTTTACAAATGCTTTTTTACCAAAGTCTGAGTAACGGTATTCTGCACGCAACAGAACATTGTCTGTCATTGCAAAGTCAATACCACCACCTACAGTGAAACCAACCATCGTTTTCGTTTCATCAAACACTTTAGCAGAAGCGATTTCGGCACCATCAGCTCCTTCCGCCTTAAGAGAATCGACTATCTGGAGCTGCGTATAAGCAATACCACCAGCAACATAAGGCATAATGCGATCAACGGCTGCAAAACCAACACGAACGCGTGTAGCACCAGACCATTTTTCTTTTATAGAGGTGCTATCTACACGTTTGTCAGTCGCCACGATACCAGCAATATTTTTTCCTGTAGCAGGTGTAGCTTTCGCTGCTATAAGCTCATCTTTGAAAGCATCAAGGCCAATTGCTCCAATGACTGCTGAATGCGCTTTTGAATCTTCGCGGTCAGCCCAGACGGCATCAGTTTCAACACCTAGAATGAGGCCATTTCCAAGATCCACGTTAGAACCTACATAAATACCCCCCATGAAACCGGAAGGCTTAGGTGTCCAGTCTTTATCTGTAATTTTCTTTTTTGTTTCTGAATCATATTCATCAACTTTACCTGAAAAGTTACCAACTTGACCACCGATATAAAAGCCTGTCCAAGAAAATGAAGGGGCTGCTGCGATGACTGCTGGGGCTGTTTCATGAGGGATGACAACATCAGCAGCTTGTGCTGCAGAAGCTGCCGCTATAGCGATAACAGAAGTTGTTACTAAAGATTTTATATTCATAAACTTTGCTCCTAATTTATTTATGAGCACAGTGCTACAAGATTACAGAAAGAAAAGCTGTAGTAAAAATGATACAGTCACAGAAAATGGAGGGCACATCCCAGACAAAATTGCTTCATAACTTGATTTTGTACGAGAAACCTAAAGATATATATATATATATATTATTGATTTTTAAATGTAATTCTTGTTTGTTGTCTATGAATTTTTTTAAGAAAATCTGAATAATATCTTTTCACATCCACAATAAATTATGTATTGTGTGATAATATAGCAACAAAGAATAACAGAGGCTCTGTCTTTGA
>NZ_JBHINR010000026.1:4481-121933 GCF_042195105.1 Bartonella sp. CL436QHHD
TCTGAATAATATCTTTTCACATCCACAATAAATTATGTATTGTGTGATAATATAGCAACAAAGAATAACAGAGGCTCTGTCTTTGACAGAGCCTCTTCGTTATTTAACTTACCATCTATTAAAATTTGTAAGCAACACCAACTCGGAAATCATTGGTTTTGTAAGATGTCTCATATTTATCATTTGAGAATTTCTTTTTACCAAAATCTGAGTAACGATATTCCGCACGGACAATAACGTTATTGGTCATTGCTAAATCAACACCAGCACCAAGCGTGTAACCAACAAGGGTCTTTGTTTCATCAGACAGAGTACCAGAAGCTATTACTTTATCTGAATCTTTCCCTGTTATTGAAATCAATGCACTATCTTGAAGCTGTGTATAGGCGATACCACCAGCAACATAAGGCATAATGCGTTCAGCTGCAAAACCAATACGTACACGTGTCGCACCAGCCCACTTTTCTTTAAAAGTGAAACTGTGGGTTCGTTTATCACCAGGTACAAGCGCATCTTTACCAATATTAATTCCAGATTCTGTTAATATCTTCTTAATATAATTTATGTGATCTGGAGCAATAACATATGTTTTTCCTGTCTTCGTGTCATCTTTATTAGACCACATGATATCTGTATCAACACCTAAAATAAGGCCATTGCCGAGATCAACGTTGGAACCTGCGTAAAAACCACCCATGAAACCAGATAGTTTAGGCAAAAGGTCATCAGGTGCTGGAATCTTTTTTCCGTTACTGAGAATATCCATTTTCGTCTTACCCGAAAAACCACCAATCTGCCCCCCAACATAAAAACCTGTCCAAGAAAAAGTTGGAGCAACAATAACAGGAGCAACAGGTGTTGGACTGGGGGGAACAATAACATCTGCTGCTTGAGCTGCTGAAGCTGAAACAAAAGCGAAAGCAGAAGCTGTTATTAACCATTTCATATTCATATTTTCTCTCCATAGCTGAATATTTATTTGAACACACCATTTCATATAGAGCCCCATCTTCAGATATCTGTAGCAAAAATGATACACTTATAAAAAAAACAAAAAGCCAATCAAAGTACCCTTAATTGCTTGATCTGTAATAAATGAGAATTAAACTATGCCTATGCACAAATGATCTCTTTTCCTCACGTTTTCTCTCCTTTATCATTTTGATAAAAAACTGCGCCACAGTACCCTCCGTGTAAAGCGTGTGCTATTGACATAAAAATATAACGTATTGATTTATAATGAAAAAATATCTTTTATATTAATTCGTCTGCAATATTGAAGATGCTCTTAATCTTAAGCCTTTTTTATTAAAGCCCCCCTGCACCTCACAAACGAGCAAGTGTGTGAATAAATAAAACTATTTAAAAGCTAAAATGCTTCCTATTAATACTCTCAATATTGTAATAGTGAAGACCGTTACAATATTGAGAGCAGCTAAATGTAACTGTTCCATTTAAATTCATACAAACAACGTTTTTAGCTTCATCCTTCGCATAACCAAATGTGAATAGCTCTTTGATTGTTTTTTCATCATTGTAAAGAACGCTTGTAGCGCACATGAACAAGATCTCCACTACCCTATGGACTGCAACAAGATTACATGCAATTTCATTACATTTACTCTTTGTTTTTAATTTAGGCATTTATTCCTTTTTGACATACTTACCATTTTTTTCTTCTCTCAACCTTATAGTAAAGTCTTTTTCAGAGCTTCAGCCTTATTTGTAGGCTATCATTTCATACTCCTTTACAAGACGAAATTGAAAAAAATACCTAAAGACAAACAACCGGTATGATAAACATTAAAACTTATATAGAAATCTCCTTAAAGCTGAAAAAATGAGAAATCTTTCTTAAAGTTTTCAAACCACCCCTTGCTTTAAAAATCATGAATTTGGCAGAAAAAATATCCCTCTTTTTCAACTTCAAAACATATATTATACTTCTTGATGTTGTTTTTTCACTTTTTAAAAACTCATTGGACCTCGTGCAAATAGGTTTGGCCGTCCTCTTTTCCCTGGTCTTCTTTTAGGATAATGATCTCTTTTTTTACCAGAATGTAACACAGGTACTAACTTAGCTGCTGTTATGCATTCGCTGTTATTTGTGCAAGAAAGTTCTATCTGAAAAACTTCAGATAATAACTTGCAAAGCTGTTCACCAGAAAAAAAACCTATTGGAGGAACAGTCGAAGATGCTCTCTGTATAAGATTTTGAGACGCTAAAAAACTTGCACCTTGAGCCATAGAGATTGAAGCAAAAGTAGCAAAAGCTGTAATAAAATATTTTATATTCATAAATTTAACCTCATCAAATATTCATAATGGATTTTATCTAGTACCTTCATTGCAAATTTCTAGAGAAAAATAATATGTTTATAGATAAAAAGTGAAAATCCTTAAAAATAAAGCTTTGGAGCATTTTGCTTTTAAAATAAAAGCAAATTGCCCTGCTCTGCCAACATAGAAATTACTTATTGAGTAATAAATAAAGGCACGAAGTATCGTCTGAAAATAATAAACTATACGAACTTCATATAATATACTGATTTATAATGATAATTTAGCGTTATTCATATTGACTGAGACCCCTAAACATCATAAGATTCTCTCATTCAAAATCTTTTTCATGTTGAATCAATTAAAACCATTTGTTTGCACGTTATAAGTTGGAAGAGCTGTGTGGATAAAAAACACTAAAAAACTAAAATGTCTCTTATGAACCGTGCCAAGGGCTACACAACATTGGGAATTGGCAAAGTGGTGTGATGGTAGCAGCTTGTTACTCCGTAAGCGTAAAAATGGGAGTGCTCAATGAATTTTATATCATATTTTTGGGAGCTTTATCGTTATACCATTCATAAGCGCCGCTGTAAAATGGATTTGGGTGCCGGTTTCTTTAAAAAAGCACATGAATTAGCAACACAAATATATTCCGTTTAGGGCGTTCTGTTTTACACGAAGAACGTAAATCCATTAAAAACATGAGGCAATGCGTAATCTCTATTATTTAACAGACATTGCTTTAAATACTTGTGAGAGTCGTAAAGCCGAATTAAAAATGATGGTAAAGATGAGATTTGGTTTTTACATTTACACATTCATATTCTCCCCCAATTAGGCTGTATACCGGTTGCAGAGATTTAAGTCTTCCAACCTACCGTATGTTTTCAGCCTCTCCTCAAAATTGCTTTGTTTCAAATAAAAGCTGTTACAAAAATAAAAAATATGAATTCGCAAAAGTACTTTTATTACCTAAACTTCAAATGAAATAGCACTTAAGAATTTATTATAATTCTTATCAGAAAAGATGAGAGGATAAAATGTCCATAATGTACAAGCATTTTGTCCTCTCACATCAATAATTAACTCCATTAAAAGCCAATTTTAAAGTTAGCTATGCGCAAAAATATCAACTTCCGCCCATCCTAAAAGATCAAGCCTAGCTCTCATAGGCAAAAATTGAAAGCATGCCTTGGCAACATTTTCTCGCTCTTCACGTCTTAAACGTTCTTCAAATATAACCTTTAAACGATGCAAATATAACACATCCGACGCAGCATATTCAATTTGCGCCTGTGATAACGTTTCTGCCGCCCAATCCGAAGATTGTTGCTGTTTAGAAATATTCACATTCAGCAATTCATTACAAATTTCTTTCAAGCCATGACGATCCGTGTAAGTACGCGTGAGTTTCGAAGCAATCTTTGTACAAAAAATAGCCTCTGGCATAACACCAAATGTATGTGCTAAAATAGCAAGATCAAAACGCCCAAAATGGAATATTTTTACGACTGCTTTATCTTTAAGAAGCTTGACCAAATTAGGTGCATTCTTTTGTCCTTTAGCAATCTGTATAATATCGGCAGTACCATCTCCAGAAGAAAGCTGAACAACGCATAAACGATCACGATGGGGTTGTAATCCTAAAGTTTCGGTATCAATCGCAACAGCATCAGTTTGATAATTATCTAAGTTTGGTAAATCACCTTGATGAACACGAATCTCAGCCATTTACCCTCCTATTTGCTAAAGCTGCAAGAATACGCGCCCAAGACCGCTGCCCCTTATGAAATGATTTTAAATTATACTTTTCATTAGGCGAATGAATACGGTCATCAGCCAGTCCAAAACCAACCAAAAGAGTTTCCATGCCAAGAATTGACCGAAAATCTGCTACAATTGGGATCGAGCCCCCCATGGCTGTCAAGACAGCAGGCACTTCCCACTCTTGTGATAAGGCATCCTTCGCCTCCTTGATAAAAGATGAATCATCAGAAATCTGAAGTGCCGGAGAAGAACCGTGATTCTTAAATTCAACCTTACAATCAGCAGGAATTGAGCTACGTACATAATCACGCAACGCTTGGCGTATTTTCTCTGGATCTTGCTTATGCACCAAACGACACGATACTTTTGCACTCGCTTGAGAAGCAATAACCGTTTTCATCCCTTCCCCTTCATAGCCGCCACTAATACCATTAATTTCCATGGTAGGACGTGCCCATACAAGCTCTAAAATGCTCCGCCCTTTTTCACCAGCTGGAACGGAAAGTCCTATAGGACCAAGAAAATTTTCAGCAGTACAATTAAGCGCATTCCATGATTGTAAAATATGTGGAGGTGTTTCTTCTACTCCATCATAAAAGCCAGGAAGTGTTGCCCTATTATTTTCATCGTGAAGTCCTGCTAAGATTTTCGTTAAAATACGAATGGGATTAGCTGCTACTCCTCCAAAATAACCAGAATGCAAATCACGATTAGCTGCTGTGATAATAATCTCTTCTGCCATAATTCCCCGAAGAGAAAGAGCAATAGATGGAGTATTCGCATCCCACATTGACGTGTCACAAACCAATGCATAATCTGCCTTAAGTTCATCTGTATTTGCTTTTAAAAAAGGAATAAGGGAAGGAGAAGCACTCTCTTCCTCGCCTTCACATAAAATAGTAACTTTAATAGGAAGCTGCCCTGTTTCTTTCTTAAATGCACGACATGCTTCAATAAAAGTCATCAACTGACCTTTGTCATCTGAAGCTCCACGAGCACAAATAACTTTCTCTCCATCTCTCTCTTTTAAAGAAGGTGTAAATGGATCATCCTCCCATAAACTCAATGGATCAACAGGTTGAACATCATAATGTCCGTAAAACAACACATGCAAACAATCATCTGAAGGTCCAGGATGATGCCCAACAACCATTGGATGCCCCGGTGTATCACGGCGTGAAGCCTCAAAACCGATGCTTTTTAAATCCTCTACTAACCAATCAGCTGCTTTACGACATGCATCCTTGTAAGCCGAGTCTGTAGAAATCGATTGAAAACGTAAAAGAGAAAAAAGGCGTTCAAGGCTCTTCTCTATATTTCCATCAAGATGTGTTAGTACTTTATTCAGCATAAAAAAAACCTTTCAAGCCTTGTGTAATTATATTATAGATACGATGACTTTAAGCCTCTTGTAAGATTTTGCAAGACGCCTTATTCATTTTTGACATTGTGAGCAGTAAAAACTTGAACGTCCAGCCTGTAAAATGCGCATAATAGGCGCTCCACATTCCAAACATTGCTTGCCTTCTCGTCCATAAACTGAAAAAGCATGCTGAAAATAACCAAGTGAACCATCTATATGCATATAATCACGTAAAGAAGAGCCACCAGACAAAATGGCTTCAGAAATCACATTGCGTATATTTTGTGCTAAAGAATCTGCAAATTCACGTGCCCGTGCCGTTTGTGATGCCAATGTAAATGCACCACGTTGTGGAGACAAACGACTCCGCCAAAGTGCTTCGCAAACATAAATATTCCCAAGACCTGCAACAATAGACTGATCAAGTAAAACACCCTTGAGAGACATTTTTTTATTAACAAAAGCCTTTTGTAAATAACGACCAGAAAACGAATTACTCATAGGTTCAAGACCTAGCTTATTTAAAAGTGGATGTTCATAAAGCTTATCCGTATCGACTAAAAGCATAAACCCAAAGCGACGCACATCATTATAAATAAGATGATAAACTTCACCATTCTTTGTCTGAATATCCATGACAAAATGATCATGCTTAACCAATTTACTTGTCGTTGAAAAAACTGTTCTTAAAAGATCATTCTCTATACGCCATGAACCAGACATTCCTAAATGGCTTAAAATCGTTTCATTCTGAGAAAGATGAAATAATAAATATTTTGCACGCCGACCAAGTTCTATAATTGTTCTGCCAATAAGGCGCTCAGAAAAAGCCTCAGGAAAAGGAAAGCGCAAATCTCTACGATTAAGTTTGACAGATACTATCTTTGCATCAGTTACAACGGACTCAAGTCCACGACGAACTGTCTCTACTTCAGGAAGCTCAGGCATTACTCTTCTTTAATAATTATACACTTTCCAATCGTATCTCTGATAAATTGACTTCTTCCCACCCCCCTCAAAGAACGAAGACTTCCTCTACATCTACTAAACAAATTCTTGATGAGTGGATTTTACTTGGATTCCTACTCATGTGAATCATTTAACTAAAGGCTTTATGGACAAACCCTGCCTTGAATATATACCACACACTCTAAAATACTTAACGTATCAATGAGGCTTACATCCCACCCCACCTCAAATGACCGTGTTTTATGGTAACAAAATTAAGCCCATTCACCCTTACGAAATACAGGAACTCTTACACCATCTTGGGTAATGCCATCTATATCAATTTCACCAGAACCAATCATCCAGTCAATATGAATGACACTTTTATTCCCACCACGTGCTGCAATCTCTTCTGACGTCAATGATGCCCCATCTAAAAAGCATTTGGAATAACACTGCCCTAAAGCAATATGACATGCAGCATTTTCATCAAATAAGGTATTATAAAAAAGGAGGCCACTCTTAGAAATTGGTGAAGAATGGGGCACAAGGGCAACTTCACCCAACCGGCTTGCACCCTCATCACTTTGCAAAACCTGCTGTAAAACTTCTTGGCCTGTTGATGCACGAGCCTCAACAATACGCCCGGCTTCAAAACGTACTTCAATATTATCAACCAGAGTTCCTTGATAGGAAAGGGGCTTTGTTGAGCGAACGAAACCTTCAACCTTATGAGCATGAGGAGTCGTGAAAACTTCTTCTGTCGGAATATTCGGATTGCAAATAACACCATTTTGAGCAACGGATGCACCACCATGCCATTCATGATCATCTGCCAAACCAACCGTCAAATCAGTCCCTGGCCCTGTAAAGTGTAAGGCAGAAAAACGCTGCTCATTAAGCCAAGATGATCGTTTCTTCAAATGTGCATTATGGACAGTCCACGCCTGTACCGGATCTTCTTCTGTAACACGTGAAGCAGAAAAAATTGCATCAGCTAATTTTTTAATCGCCTCATTAAGCGATAAAGAAGGAAACATCGCCTCAGCCCACCCTGCTGTTGGATAAGCAACAATCGACCAATTCATAGCAAAATTTGATATTTGCTTGAGTGCCGGCTGATAAGCTATTGAAGTGGCTTTATTTAAACGTGAAACCTTATCAAAATCCTGATTAGAAAGGAGCAAAGGATTATCCCCAACAATCGCTAAACGCGCTGCCCCATTTTCAAAAGCCTTTGCCATTCCCTCATAAAGCCAAGAAGGAGCACAATCAAAACTAGCTGTATGGGCATTTTCAAACCGTGTAAGCGATAATATATCATCACTAAAAATTGGTGCAATGACACCAGCACCAACCTTATAAGCATGATATGCAATACGCCGAACAAAAGGTAACGCTGAAACTGGAGCAGTTAAAACAAGATCTTGCCCCTCTTGTAAATTCAACCCCACTTTCACTGTAATTTCTGCAAGACGATTAAGCATTTCAGGCAAAATTGTCTCATGAATATCAAAGTACATTACCAATACCCTTCTTTAAATAGAATGCGTTCTTTATGTCGTCATATTATAAATTGTTTTTCAGATCCTTTGAGTTCGCTTTCTCTATGTATATTTATGCGTATCATTATCGCTAAAATTCACTTAATTCATAAACCACAATGGGTATATCATCCTTCTTTGGTCATGAAAAACTTACTAGTTCCTGTGTCGTTTTTCTAACATTGCAACAATTGCATTTAACTGATCAGATGAAGGTAAAGCCATAATCGTTTTATTTTCCTCTTTCCTAGCTAGATGTTGAGGTGCATAGGCAGGGATAGGAACTTTATCAAGCTGTACCATAGCAAAAGGCGCAGGATGTGCCATCTTGGACTGTGCTACTTCTGTCGAAGGAGATGTACTTTTCTCTGCCTTTACGCCCCTACTCTCTAAGCCTTCATCTATAAAGCTTGGCGCATGACCAGAACGTTCTTGAGCAAAAGCATAAGCAACATCATAAGGGCGATTATTTGTAGGAACTTGAAGTTCCCCATCACGTGATCGTTTTTCATAAAAAGCATTTCCCCCTGCAACCTGAACATAATGCATGTTTTTATACGGAAAAGACAAACCAGCGGTATGAAAAAACTTAGCGTGTTTAACTTTCTTATCTCGTTCACCCCGTAAAACGGCATCAGCTGCCTCTCTTACACGAGCAACAGATGCTTTCTCCGTCATAGGACGCGTTAAAACACCAGGAGCAAATTGCCTATATTGACCAACAACACCACAAATCGTCTTAGGATAGGCGGTCGAATTAACACGATTCATAACAACCGTTCCAACGGCAATCATTCCTTCACGGCTTGTGCGATTTGATTCAAAATACATCGCTCGCATAAGACATTGACGCTCTGTCAATGGATATGTAACCGTTTTTGTCTTATTATTATTTATTTTTCCAGCATCTAAATGACTTGAAGCACATCCCACAACAACTAACGGCGCTACACAACAGGTAACAAAAACATTCCAACGATTTTTTTTCATCTTATGCAACACATTCCTATAATCTCTGAGATATTCAAGTCTTGAAATGAGCTTTAAATGTATCTCTCAATAAAGTACATAGCTAATTGTTACCACTCAGCAAAATTTTAATACAAGAGGTAATCAAAAAGTATCTATGCAAAATAAAAAATAAAAAACTCTTAATTTACAGATCAATATTGTTATTATTCATGGTTCAATATAGGCTATAATAACCCATACGTTTCAATTATAGTAAAATAACGCTATCCATTTCTTCTACATACGAAAAATAATACAGATATCCCCTTTAATATAAAATTTTAACAAAATGATCTGAAAGGAAATTCCCCTAGAAAACTCCCCTCCGGCCACAATACGAGTGATGATATCATCTAATATACAAATATGTCAAACCAAGAGTTAGCAATCTGCCACGCTTCTCTGAAAAAACTCTTTGTTGCTTCTTTGTGCTTTTCCATAAGACGGTTATCTTATTCTTTCTATAGCTGCACTGTAAGAAAATACTCACATATCTACAAACTTATTTTATACATATAAGAAAAATTTTAATCTATTTTCTTCTCACCTACTCCAACTTTATAAGTAAGGTCATCGCGAGGACGATCAGAGGACATATGGTAACCCGTTATGATATAATGCAGCATTTCAGCAATATTAGTAACATGATCACCAATTCGTTCAATATTCTTTAAACAAAACAGTAAGTGCGTACAAACCGTAATATTGCGCATATCTTCCATCATATACGTCAAAAGTTCACGAAAAAGAGAAGTATACAAAGCATCAATCTTCTCATCACGCTCACGCACCGCGTCAACACGCTCTAATAGGCGACTCGTATAAGCATTTAAGACTTCTTTTAATTGATTGAGTGCTAAAGCTGTAATTGTTTCAAGCCCATGATAAACAGAAGCAGATTGTCGTATTTCTGAAAGTGCAACCGTCCTTTTAGCAATGTTTTTGGCCATATCCCCAATCCGCTCAAGATCAGAAGAAATACGAATGGCTCCAATAATTTCACGCAAATCGACAGCCATCGGTTGGCGTTTACAAATAATAGCAACCGCTTTTTCATCAATGTCACGTTCTGCTTCATCTAAAAATACATCATCGGCAATCACTGTCGTTGCAAGTTGAAGATCACTACACACAACCGATGCGACAGAACGTTCAATCATCCTTTCTGCATGGCTCCCCATTTCTATAATCCTTGCTCTTAAATATTTTAGTTCTGCATCATAAGAACGGACAGTATGGTTCATAGACATATCTTACACTCCTCAATTCACCTATCCAAAACGCCCCGTAATATAATCTTGTGTCCGTTGCTCTTTTGGTGAGGTAAAGATCATTTCAGTCGCACCAACTTCTACCAAATGCCCTAAATGAAACATAGCCGTATATTGAGAAACACGTGCAGCCTGTTGCATAGAATGCGTTACGATAACAATTGTATAATTTTGCCGTAATGCATCGATAAGCTCTTCAATCCGTGCTGTCGCAATAGGATCAAGAGCTGAACAAGGCTCATCCATCAAAATAACTTCAGGACTAACCGCAATAGCACGTGCAATACACAAACGCTGTTGTTGTCCCCCTGATAAACTTGTTCCAAGATCATGAAGACGGTCTTTTACTTCTTCAAACAAACCTGCCTGCCTCAAACTCTTTTCAACGACATCATGCAATTCAGAGCGCGTTTTTACTAAACCATGAATGCGTGGACCATACGCAACATTCTCAAATATAGATTTTGGAAAAGGACTGGGCTTTTGAAAAACCATTCCAACACGAGCGCGCAATTCTACAACATCAATCCGTGTGTCATAAATATTCTCCCCATCTAAGGTAATAAGACCGGTTGTTTTAGCGCCTTCAATCGTATCATTCATACGGTTAAAACAACGCAAAAAAGTCGACTTTCCGCATCCTGATGGACCAATCAAAGCAGTTACTTGATGTTCAGGAATATCAAGTGTAATACCGTGGAGTGCTTCTTTGTCTCCATAAGAAACCTTCACATCCTCACCACGCATTTTAATCTTCATTACAAAAATTCACCTTACAAAAATCTTATCAAAGTTGTTATTTTATTAAAATTACTGGCGGCGTTCAAATCGTCGTCGTAAAAAAACCGCAGAAATATTCATGATCGCAAGAAAAATCATCAATACAATAATAGCACCTGATGTCTTTTCAACAAAAGCACGCTCTGCTTCCCCCGCCCACATAAAAATTTGAACAGGCAAAGCCGTTGCTGGATCCATGGGGGTCGTAGGAATATTAACAACAAAAGCAACCATTCCAATCAAAAGCAAAGGAGCTGTTTCACCCAAAGCCTGAGCAATTCCAATAATTGTGCCTGTCAAAATGCCAGGCGCTGCTAAAGGAACAACATGATGAAAAATCATTTGTGTTTTTGATGCTCCCAGTCCTAAAGCTGCTGCACGAATAGAGAGAGGAACAGCACGCAGAGCAGAACGTGTTGCAATAATGATCGTGGGAAGAGTCATGAGCGCTAAAACAAGACCACCAACAAAGGAGGCTGAACGTGGTAATCCTAAAAAATTAACAAAAAAAGAGAGTCCTAAAAGACCAAACACAATCGAAGGAACAGCTGCAAGATTATTGATATTAACCTCTATAAAATCTGTAAATTTATTTTTGCGTGCATATTCTTCCAAATAAAGAGCCGTTGCTATGCCTATTGGAAGTGAAACTAATAAAACGATGCCTATCATATAAAGAGAACCAATAATCGCAACACCTAATCCCGCAGTCTCAGGACGACTTGAAGCGCCAAATGTAAAAAAACCAATATTAAATGTTTTATGAAGCGTACCATCATGCGCTAAACGTTTTATCCATTCCACTTGTCGATTAGAAACTTTACGGTTTTTTTCTGCTACACGCAGATCAATCTGTCCCTTATAAGCAGAATCAATATCCGCAGATGCCAAAACTTTAACTTTTTGCATTGTGCCAATCAATTTTGGATTCTTTGTCACCATTTCACGTAGTTGAACGCGGACACCATTTGAAAACATACGGTTAACGTCCCGAAGAGAGGCTCGATCATTTTGATTGATATTAAGTTTCTTTGCTAAAGCATTGCGTACAAGAAGTGGATAATTCGCCGTCATGAGAACTTGTGGTTTTGTTTTACGTTGACCACTTGGATCGATGATCTTTTCATCCAAATAAATCGACAATGTCATTTCACTTTGAAAAAAAGCTGTATAACCCTGACTAATGATAGACCATAAAAGCGCAAATAAAAAAAACAAACCAATAAAAATGGCAATCAAACCATAGGCACGAAAACGACGTTCAGCCCAATATCGACGCTTGAGACTAATATTGCGACGAGGAAAAAAATCTTCATTCATTCATATTGTTCCCGATATTTACGCACAATATAAAGAGCCAGAATATTCATCAAAAGTGTCATAACAAAAAGCGTCATCCCTAAGGCAAAAGCCACCAGAGTTTGTGGAGAATTAAACTCAAAATCACCGGTCAATTGATTAACAATCTTAACAGTCATCGTAGTCATTGCTTCGAAAGGATTGAGTGTTAAGTTTGCTGCAACACCTGCCGCCAAAACCACAATCATTGTTTCTCCAATTGCACGCGATGCCGTCAACAATATAGCCCCCATAATCCCTGGAAGCGCTGCTGGTATAACAACTTTTTTAATTGTTTCAGATTGTGTTGCGCCTAAACCATAAGAACCTTCACGTAAAATGCGTGGAACAGCCGTAATAACATCATCCGATAAAGAGGAAACAAAAGGTATCAACATAATTCCCATCACAACTCCAGCGGTCAAAACACTTTGTGCCATAATAAAACCAACCCCACCTGAGAGAGAAACAGAAAGATCACGTAAAAATGGTCCTACAACCTTCAAAGCAAAAAAACCATAAACAATGGTTGGGATGCCAGCAAGAACTTCCAATAATGGTTTTACAATTGCTCGCAATCGCGCAGAAGCATACTCAGCCATATAAAGAGCTGAAAATAATCCTATAGGTACAGCAAAAAGCATGGCAACAAATGCAATATAAAGCGTACCAGCAAGAAGCGGTATTAAACCAAATTGTCCTACTTCATCGCCTGAACCGCTCGCGGAAAAACGTGGATCCCAAACTGTTCCTAAAAAGAAATTTGAAAAGGATACAGACTGAAAAAAGCTTACTGTCTGAAAAAGCATAGAAAGCGCAATGGCTATTGTTGTCAAGACTGCAACAATAGATGCACAAATCAATCCAATAATAATAAAAGATTCAACCTTATTACGCGCACGTTGATGAGGCGCAATTTGCATCATTCCACAGATAAAACCAAAGGACGCAATAGCAAAAAGGAAAACATAACCTATAAATTTAAGCTTTTCAGAAGAAAATACCCACGACTGTGCTATTTTGAACACATCATCTGATGCTTCATCGGGTAAAATCCATCCCTTCGCGAGTAATTGTGCCTGCACTTCCTTATAGGAAGCGGTAGAAAGATTCCCCTCAAAGCGATGAATCTTTTTGACGAGACTTCGAAGTGTCTCCCAAAGTAGATCGTGATTTACAGGCTCTGTTACATGCGCACTATACGCCTCAAGCTCTCGAGAGGCATTATATTCTAAATAAATTGTACTCCCAGCATCCCAAACAATTAAAAAAATAAAAGCTGGAATAACAGTAATCAAAAATGTCCACCAGCCATAATAATACGCACGAGAATGCATTTTATGTTGTCTGTATTCAAGAATGCGTGCTCGCATATAAGAAATACAAAAACCACAAAATCCAAAAATCAATAATAACAAAATAATAAAGGAAATGCGCATTTTATCTTTCAGTTTTTATAAAAAAATAGCATCCAAATTCCCTATCCCAGAAATCCAACAAATTTTCCCTGCAAGTTATTTCAATGTCATTACTCGACCAGCAGAAAAATCAGAACGCTGTGCTTGACGCTCCTTTTCAGGAGAAACAATCAAACCATATTCAGCCAAAGGACCCTCTGGACCAATCATTTGATCAGAAAGAAAAAAGTCAACATACTCTCGCAAACCTGAAATAATACCTAAATGTGCTTTCTTAATATAGAAAAAAAGCGGACGAGAAACCGGATATTGTCCACTAGAAATCGTCTCAACTGTTGGCGCAAAACCGTTAATATCGGCAACTTTTAGTTTATCAGCATTATTTTGATAAAAAGACAAACCAAAAATACCAACCCCTGTTTTATTAGAAGTTAGACGCGCAAATGTTTCAGAATAATCACCATCAATATCAACCGCTTTTCCATCCTTACGTACCGCAATACAAGCAGTGTGTATCTCCTTATCATCCATTCCTAAAGACTTCATCACTTCAACTGCCCCACTCTCTTTACACCCCTTAGTAAGTAATTTTTCCTCAAAAACTTCACGTGTCCCATGCTTCTCCCCAGGAATATACGCTGCTATCGTCCAATCAGGAAGAGCACTATTGACTGCACTCCATTTCAAAACATTATTCGGTTGCAACTTTCCGTCTATAATAATTCGAGCAGCAAGGGCTTTATAAACATCTACTGGCTGTAATTTCCAATCAGGTCCCTTAATATCAGTTGCAAAAACAATGCCATCATACCCAATACGTATTTCCTCAACATCTTTTACACCAGCATCAAAACAAGACTGTAATTCACTCGGTTTCATTGCTCGCGAAGCATTAACAATATCAACAGTGTTCTCCCCAATACCACGGCAGAATTCCTTAATACCAGCTCCTGTTCCACCCGATTCGATAACAGGAACCTTAAAATGAGGATAAATTTCTCCAAATGTTTCAGCAACAATCTTTTGATAAGGTAAAACTGTAGATGAACCAGTAATCTGTATTTGATCGCGCGCATTGCCTCCATTTGCTGACAGCAGTAGCGCAAAAAACAATCCCACTCCAATTGATAATACTCTGTTCATCTATAAGCTCCCTAAAAATTGAGGATAAAGCCTCTTAATTTATATCATACGGTCATTCTAGTTCACATTTGCAACATAACAAATATAAAAAACAACATGGATCATTTTTTAAAACCATGTTTTTGTCCTCTGTCAAATAAATTCATTTGAACGCTTGAACTCAATAACATCCCAAAACAAATGAGCAACATCTGTACCGCAGAAGCGTTTAATTTCACGAATTCCCGTAGGAGACGTCACATTAATTTCTGTTATATAATCTCCAATCACATCAATCCCCACAAAAAGAAGACCTCGTTCCTTTAAAGCTGGACCAATGCGTTCACAAATCTCATAATCACGTTTTGTTAACTCAACATTTTCCGCGCGGCCTCCAACATGCATATTAGAGCGCACATCTGTTTCTGTCGGAATTCGATTAATAGCTCCAACAGGTGTACCATCAAGCAAAATAATCCTTTTATCTCCTTTTCGTACTGCCTCTAAATAGCGCTGAACAATAAAAGGTTCGTGATAAATTTCTGCAAACATTTCCAACAATGATGCTAAATTGCGATCATCTTGTTTTAAATAAAAAATACCAGCGCCCCCATTTCCATAAAGTGGTTTAACAATAATATCGCCAAATGTCTCTCTAAAAGCTGTTATTTCTTCAATATCTTTGGTAATTAATGTTTCTGGCATCAGATCAGAAAATTCAGTCACAAAAATTTTTTCTGGACTGTTGCGTACCCATGCCGGATCATTCACAACGAGTGTTTTAGGATGAATACGTTCTAACAAATGAGTCGTTGTGATATAATTGAGATCAAAAGGTGGATCTTGGCGTAAAAGAACCACATCCATATCTGTTAATTCCGTGCGAACAGGCTTTTCTAATTTATAGTGGCTTCCCTCTTTATCATGTACAATCAATGGCTCTAGTCGTGCAATCACACAACCATCATACAGAGATAAACGATCTGGTGTATAATGGAAGAGAGAGTGTCCACGTTCTTGTGCTGCTAAAGCGAGTGCAAATGTCGTATCTCCTTGAATCCGAACTGTTGAAATATGATCCATCTGAATGGCAATTTTCATAAATAAATCCTCCCTATCCTAAAAGCAGACTGGTCTAAGCATCATAAACTTAGTAAACAATAAAAGAACTATGACAAGAGAAAATTTATGACAAAAGAAACAGATACAAAATTAAACAACAAAGAAATCAAACGCTATGCACGCCACATCATTTTGCCTGAGATTGGTGGTGTAGGACAACAAAAGATAAAAAAAGCACGTGTTCTTGTTGTGGGTGCTGGTGGTCTTGGTGCTCCTGTCTTAACCTATTTGGCTGCCGTAGGTGTAGGAACCCTTGGAATTGTCGATAACGACATCGTTTCACTTTCCAATTTACAACGCCAAGTTATTCATAAAACAAATGCAATAAACAAAAGCAAAACAGACAGTGCTGAAGCCACTATAAAAGCAATAAATCCCCATGTTGTAGTTGAAAAACACACCCTACGCTTAGATAAAAGTAATGTGGATAAACTGCTTAATGCTTACCACATCATTGTTGATGGAAGCGATAATTTTACGACGCGCTATCTTCTTGCTGATCACGCTGCCCAATGCAAAAAACCCTTAATAAGTGGTGCTGTAGAACGTTTTAATGGCTCATTAACCGTCCTTATGCCGTATAAAGACAATAATCCTCACTATCGCGATTTATTTCCCACCCCTCCAGCTCACGGGACTATCCCAACATGCGCTGAAACTGGAATAATCGGTGTTTTACCTGGCGTTATTGGGACCCTACAAGCAATGGAAGTTATTAAAATGATCACAAACATCGGAGAGCCATTAGTAGGAAAGATTCTTCTCTATAATGGATTATTAGCGCAATTTAATATTATTACTTATAAACGCTCAAATTATAAAGAAAATGCCGTAGCTCTTAAGAATCTTGGAGAATCATGATTATGTTCTCTCTTCCACTAACTTTTAGCACTCTCGCAATATGTATTAAAATACTAATATTTTATCGCAAGTCATCGAAACATTGTAACCAATGAAACCTATTAAATTTATCACAAATATGGAAAACCTTTTGTGAAAAAATAATTCTCTATAATGGATTATCAGTATAATTTCATGTCATCGTCTATAAATGGACAGAGACTCGTGCAAACTTAGCTGCCATCAGTATTCTTGTGTAAAAAATTTTCAACGTAGATAAAAATACAATCAGCAGAACTCTATTCAACTATTTTACTATTCACACATGAAAATTGTTTCACATGAAAGTGCTTACTTCAAACCATAACCTATAAATAAATAATCTAAGTCATATTTTAGTGATTGATACTATAGAAGGTCAATGATCTGTACCTACACCTCTAACCTCAAGAGAAAACGTCTATTCATCAAGCATCATAAAATGCAGCTTAGGATCATTGCACGTATAAGAACAATCAATTGTCTCTGATACATGGAAATTGATGTAAAAGTACATAGGGATTGATGTGCATAGAAGGATTAAGATAAACCTCATGGAGAGCTTTAATTACATAATTATCGGCATTCAGAAGCAGAAAGTTGCGGCTCATGAATTGATAATCCTTCAGCAATAATTTCACAGACAAGTATATGTAGAAAAAGTGAAGCAAACAAATCTTGAAAACCAATCTGCAGATGACAGCGTAAAGAGTGCATTTTTATAAAAGAGCTCTTTAAAATAAGCGAGTAAATATGCAATGTTAAATGTGTTCTGTTTTGCGTGAGGGGCGTTCCCCCTAACAAAACATCAATAAGAGCTCTTTTTATAAAACCTTGAAACTAAAATTACAAAAAGTCAGACTTCTTTCTAAAATTAACATCTATGGTATAAGTTAATTTGGCTCGTTCGCTTTATTATTATCCATTGGTAAAGGAACAGGATGATCGGATAAACTGCGTAAATAAAGCAAAAGATCGGCACGATCTTGGTCATTTTTAATTCCACGAAAAGACATAATGGTCCCAGGAAAAGCTTCACGTGGAGAATGTAAATAACGATCCAACGTTACAAAATCCCATTTTTGATCAGAATGAGCACGTAATGCCCGTGAATAAGCAAAACCTGCTGCTGATGCCAAAGGGCGGTTAACAATCTCCCAGAGGACTGGACCAACACGCCCTGCTGCATTGCGTCCAGATGTGTGGCATATGGCACATTGGCGAAAAACTTTACGGCCATTTTCAAAATTGCCTTGTTGAAGGCGGCTATTTAGTGATAGGGAAACATCAGGTGCTTTTTGTTTTTCTTGAAATATATCATTCTTGGCAACTGTATGATGATATTGGACTGATGTAGGATGATCGTAAATTATATTGCTGAGTGTGGAAATCCCCACAACAGCGACCAGCACACATAAACAAGCACAAATAAAATAAATAAATCTCCGGCGATTCATAAAAACTCAAATGTTCACGGTTTCATTACCATTTTTAGTCTAAGCTTTTTCTTTATAACACACAACATCATAAATGCATCACAGATGACATTTGGAATCTTACAATGGCTCTTAAACCAATTATTCTTATTCCTGCCCGTATAGGCTCAACCCGTCTTCCTCAAAAAGCTCTCGCTGAAATTGGCGGAAAACCGATGATTGTTCATGTCGCAGAACAAGCCAAAAAAGCTGGAATAGGACGTACAATCGTTGCAACAGATCATAATGATATCGCTAAAGCTGTTGCAGATTATGGACATGAATATATCATAACACGAGGTGATCATAAGTCTGGATCTGATCGTATTTATGAAGCTTTAATGCGCATTGATCCGGAACAACGTTATAATGCCATTTTAAATGTACAAGGTGACTTACCAACAATAATGCCTCGTGAAATCATTCGTGCGCTACGCCCTTTAGAAAATAGCTTTACTGATATTGCAACCTTGGGTGCCAAAATCATTGAAGAAAATGAAACAAGAGATCCCAATGTTGTCAAAATCATTGGTACACCGCTTTCTCAAAATCGCCTTCGTGCTCTTTATTTTACGCGCGCCACAGCACCCTATGGAGACGGTCCTCTTTATCACCATATTGGAATATACGCCTATAGGCGCGAAGCACTTGAGAAATTTGTATCATTCAAACCCTCACCACTTGAGAAACGTGAAAAACTTGAACAATTACGTGCATTAGAAAACAACATGCGTATTGATGTGGAAATAGTCGATACAATTCCCTTAGGTGTAGACACACAACATGATCTCGATAGAGTTTGTGAGATTTTAGCATGAAAATACTTAAAAAAACCAATAAAATTTCTTTCCAAGGAGAATACGGCGCTAATTCCCATATTGCTTGCTCCAATATGTTCCCCAATATGGATGCTGTTCCCTCTGCTACTTTCGAAGACGCCCTTAATTTAGTGGAAAGCGGGAAAGCTGATCTTGCTATGATCCCTATTGAAAATACCCTTGCGGGACGCGTTGCAGACATTCATCATCTTTTACCGCAGTCATCTCTTTATATTATTGATGAATATTTTTTACCTATCCATTTTCAACTCATGGTTTTACCCGGCGTTACACATGACGAAATTAAAACCGTCCACAGCCATACGCATGCCCTTGCACAATGCCGAAAAATCATACGAAACAACGGTTGGAAACCTGTTGTTTCTGCTGACACCGCTGGAGCTGCAAAATTTATTAAAAAAAATGCTAAACGTTCACAGGCTGCCTTAGCACCTTTAATCGCAGCAGAACTCTATGGACTTGATATTCTTGAAAGAGATGTTGAAGATAACCCTCATAATATTACCCGTTTTGTCATCCTTTCACGCTCCAAACGACATGTCCCCAAACCTCAAAATGGCGAAAAAATCATCACCAGTCTTCTTTTTCGAGTGCGCAATGTCCCCGCTGCTCTCTATAAAGCTATGGGAGGATTTGCAACGAATGGTATCAATATGACAAAATTAGAAAGCTATCAAATTGGTGGAAATTTCAATGCAACACAATTCTTTGTTGATATTGAAGGGCATCCTGAAGACCCGATGATGAAACTTGCCTTAGAAGAATTATCTTTCTTTTCTGCAGAACTGCGTATTATCGGTACTTATCCAGCACAAAACGATCGAACATCGTATATATAAAAGCAATTAGGCTGCTATCATTCTTTGCTGATATCAAAGAGCATCGTAAAAATTTCATAATGCAACGTATCTTGAAAGAGCTCGTTTTTTTCTACTCAACACCCTTCATAAACACTGAAGAAGAAGAAACGGCTCATAAAAGAATATATAAATTATTTCCATAATATTTTTTCACAAATTATATCATGATAAAAAGCACTTCAACTTGTATAAAAACCAGTGTAAAAAAACACAGTAACCAAAAATAAAAACGCTTGTACCATCTATTTCCCTTTATATCTTCAAAGAGAGCTTCTTGAGAAAAGTCATTTCCTCTGACAATATTCCAATAAAGATAACGAACTTCTAAATTAGCTCTCAAAACAATTCAAATTATTATACATAATAGAGCATTCAAATCTCTTAGATTAATATCAGTCTGAACATGGTTTAAAACTAGAAAATGCAACTCAACCCTGATTTTAGCGTTAAGTTTGAGCTTTTATCTTTATAAAAATTGATTTATGATTCACCTCACTTTAGAAAAAGGAGAGGATAATGAAAAAAATCTTCATGCAAGGATTATTAGCCGCAAATATTCTCGCCTACTCTAGTGGTGCGTTTGCTGGCTTTGGTGAGAGAAAATGGAATTTTGGGCTGGATGAAAGTGTTGTGATCATCCCATCCGATACAATCCATCAAGGAGCTGAATACTCTTGTAGTATCTTTGAACCAAAGAAAGTATCCTTTACTTTATCGTACTCTACCCCTTCTGATTTAAACAAATTGAGAATTGCTGTTGATGATGAAAAGAAAATAACCCATGATAAAGAAAAGAAGATCTTTATCCTAAAAAATATAAAATCTCTTCATATAAGTTTTCCTTCGTCAGGACATTATATTTTTAAAAATATTACGAAGAAAAAAGTTGTTGGAACAAATTGTGACACAGGAGATTATGATTAACAATATTTCTATAACATCTAAATTTTAGTAGATTTATTTTTTTTCAGTTATTTTTTTCAAAATACAGCATAATGAGCCATTAAAACTTATCGCTGAAGAGGTGTTTTTATCCTAATATGGCAAACCTTAAGTTGCTCATAAGGTTAGATATTAAGGAACTTTTGCGAAAACTAAAAGACTAAATTTAAATTGTTCTGTATTTTCTACTATCAGAGCTATTTTTTTAATAAGAATATGCTTCTCTCTTCGCAACTGCTTCATTTTAAGTGATATAAAGCACATCGTACCCAAATCACTTAGATAAACGGAAAAGTAAAATTTGCTCTACAGGTGCATTCCTCACTGCACTTTAAGTCATACTCATTCAGCTTTTTATAAAAATTATCTCGCTTTTCCCTCCTTATTAAAGAATATATTATTTGAAACTATAAAATGTCGCTTATATCGAATAAGAACCATTTTTATGCTTATAAAATCAGTATCCCCTTATTTCTATAGCGTTGAATGTTGCATCTCCTCTTGTATGAGTACAGCCCCTTAAAAAATATATGAAATCTTTTCTCAAATAATGAAACTTCATATATTGACCCACCTTGTGATGAACATCAATGTTTTTTAATTAAAAGAACAAGCACGCAAAAAAAGAGCGATAACATCTACTCAGTATTTATATATTTATATTATGTTAAAAGAAAAAATATTACATATTTTATATTCTCATTCACTATAGAAATGAGGTGGTACTCTTATAAGATACTGGCTTATCATTATACGACTTTGATTTTCTTATACTGAATTAAAACCACGAATAAAGTAAAATCCTCCCATCTTAAATCTCATATTAAATCCATTAAAATCGTTTCTTTGAAAGTTACAAATGGGATTGGTGTGTGAGTAAAAACGATTAAAAAAAGGAATAAAAATGCTTCTTATAAAGCCTCTCAAGTACAAGGGATCGCAACATTGGGAGTTGTTAAATAGCATGAGGGCTAAAATTTATACTTTGTATTAAGCATAAAGAGGGTAGTGCAACAATAGATTTATAACTCAAGGGAAGCATGTATACTATTATGAGTGGCGTTTGAAATATAGTTAAGAGTATTGAGCAATCGCTCTTTCAAAAGCCTGTGAATGTATAACATTAAATATATTCTGTTTGGGATGTTCTGTTTTGTGTGAGATGAGAAACACCATTAAAGCAATATTTTATAATTCTTTAAATAGCACTCTTCCCCCTGACTTTCGAATGTTAGCCAATTACATGATCTATCTGCTTTATTTGCTTCTTTGACTATTGTAAATTTTTGATGATTCAATTTCGTAGTTTTAGAACAGATGTATCTATCCTAAAACTCTTACATGTTTCAGCGAATGAGAATAATTATACATTCAGACTATCTTAAGCGAAAAAATATTTTCATACCAAATAAATATGAAGAGCTACTGCTATAAAAACTGGTAAATCCACAATCTCTTTGTTGTTTATATGTCAATAAATTAAACGCAAAGGAAAATTCTTCGTCGTTCTTAGGATATTTTTCGTTTCTGATCTTGATTTTTCATTCCAAATCGACAATATGAGCTTGGGAGGTTGGTGGTGGACGAACTACTCGCCAACTGGGTCAGGTCTGGAAAGAAGCAGCCCCAACGAGTTCTGGTACGGGTCATCGTTCCAACCTCCTATTTTGCTGAAGAAATTATTTTTTATGCTGTCTTTTAGCGAGGTATTTTTAATCTTCAGAGCAGCATTTGTATGCAGCAAATAAAGGGGTTTTGTTATTTTTAAACAAATTGTCCCATAAATAATTTGATTAAGAAAAAATCCTTTTATATGAGACTACAGTATTGATCTATGCTTTTGTATTATCAAAATGTACGCATAAAGAACTTCGAAGTTGGAAATACTCATGGAAAATTTACCGGTAGAAACAGCCTATCGTGTTCTTGCTCGTAAATATCGACCAAAAAACTTCTCTGACCTCATTGGTCAGGAAGCTATGGTGCGTACTCTCACCAACGCCTTTGAAAAAGGTCGTATTGCACAAGCGTGGATGTTAACAGGGATTCGTGGCGTAGGTAAAACCACAACAGCACGTATTTTGGCACGTGCGCTTAATTATAAAACAAAAGATATTGATCAACCAACAACCGTATTGGACTCTCTTGGAGAACATTGCACACAAATTATCGAAGGACGCCATATTGATGTTATAGAAATGGATGCCGCTTCTCATACGGGCATTGATGATATTCGTGAAATTATTGAACAAATACGCTATCGTCCTGTTTCTGCACGCTATAAGGTTTATATTATAGATGAAGTACATATGCTCTCAACACAAGCCTTTAATGGTTTATTGAAAACTCTTGAAGAACCACCGTCCCATGTGAAATTTATTTTTGCCACAACAGAAATTCGCAAAGTTCCTATTACAATTCTTTCGCGTTGCCAACGTTTTGATTTGCGACGTATTGAATCAAAAGCTTTGAGTGCACATTTGCGTCAAATTGCGAAATATGAAAAGGTAGAAGTAGAAGATCAAGCACTCTCTATGATTGCCCGTGCTGCAGAAGGATCAGCACGTGATGCATTATCTATTTTTGATCAAGCAATCGCCCATAGCAATGGCAATGTTAATGCTATTGCGGTGCGTACAATGTTAGGATTAGCGGATCAAGCACGTATCATTGATCTTTTTGAATTTATTATGAAGGGCGATGTTGTCAATGCGTTACATGAATTACGCAGTCAATATGAAGCAGGTGCTGATCCTCTTACTATATTGACAGAACTAGCCGATTTTAATCATCTGGTCACACGTTTACGTTTTACACCAGAAATAGTGGAAGATTTCTCTCTAACTGAAGAACAACGTTTAAGAAGTTTAGACTTTTCAAAAAAACTTTCCGTTCCTATTTTATCCCGAAACTGGCAAATGTTACTCAAAGGTTTACAGGAAGTTAATCAAACTGCACGTCCTCTTCAAGCCGCTGAAATGCTTTTAATTCGTCTTGCTCACACGGCTGACTTACCAACTCTTGATGAGGCTTTAAAAAAGCTTACGCAAGAAAAAACGCCTCTCACACTGGTTAAAAACTCTTCTCATCAAGAATCTACAAATGCAAATAATATAACAAAAGAAACAATGGTCGGAGCCCATGCTTCCTCGAGCGTTTCAAATACATTACCCGATCAATCAGATTTAAAAAGCTCTTTGAAAAACCAATTAGATCATTCCTTACAACCGGAAAATTTAGTTAAAAATCAAAACTATGACAAAATCAACGCCCAAGAAGTAACAGAAATTCTAGAAACTTCTCCATCTACTGATCTTTCTGAAAAGATTGTAAATTTATCGCATTCTGTCACGCAAACAACAGAAAAGATTACTGAACCTAAAACTCTCGTGATTAATTCTTTGCACGATATTGTTCAATTAGCCGAACAGCATAATGACACTCCTTTCAAACTCCTTATTAAAGAATTTGTTCATCCTGTTTCTTTTGAAGCTGGGCATATTACCTTAAGACTTTCTGAAAATACCCCACAATTTCTTGCTCATGATATAGAAAAAAAGATATCTCAATGGACAGAAAAACGCTGGACAATAACTTTTGTTAATGAAGGAGGTGGCCCAACCTTACAGGAGGAAAGTATAGCGATTCAAAAGACTCTTTTTTCTAATGCAGAAACAGATCCTGATATTGCGAAAATCCTCAATCATTTCCCAGAAGCAAAAATTGTCGATATTCGACTCAATAAAGAAGAAAATGATCTTGATTTACTCTCCAATACCTTTAAAAATGCTGATATTTTTAAAAATAAAAATGATATCAATGATGAATAAGGATACCTATTCCTATGCGTGAAATGATGAGCATGATGAAAAAAGCCAAAGAAATGCAAGAAAAAATGCAGAAGATTCAGGAGGAAATAGCTAATCTGCAAGCTGTGGGCACTGCAGGGGGTGGTCTCGTCAATATCACTTTAAATGGCAAAAATATTATAACAGCAATTCAAATTGATCCTTCATTACTCAAACCTGAGGAAGGTGAAATTCTTGAAGATCTCATTATGGCAGCTTATAATGAAGCAAGAACAAAAATCGAAGTTGCAATAGAAGAAAAAACCAAAAGTATAACGGCAGGGCTACCACTCCCATCAGGTTTCAAGCTTCCATTTTAATGAAACGGTTTTTTCCCGTGAGACAAAAATATGTCTAAATACATTGCAGGACCTGAGATTGAACGTCTCATTCAGATTTTATCACGGTTACCAGGTCTTGGTCCACGTTCAGCGCGTCGTGCTGCGCTTCATCTTATCAAAAAAAAGGAGACATTGCTGGAGCCTTTGGGAGCGGCTATACAAGCAGCTATCGAAAAAGTCGGTATTTGTTCTGTTTGTGGAAATGTCGATACCATTGATCCTTGTTCAATTTGTACAGATTTGCGCCGCGATGATACAACAATCATCGTTGTTGAGGATATTGCTGATCTGTGGGCCCTTGAGCGCGCAAAAACTTTAGCCGCACGTTATCATGTGTTGGGTGGACGACTCTCCCCCTTAGATGGAATAGGTCCTGACGAACTCAACATTGCCACCTTAATACAGCGTGTTGTACAAAACCCTATTACGGAGATTATTCTTGCTGTCAATGCGACTGTCGAAGGTCAAACAACTGCTCACTATATCACTGATCAGCTTTCTAATTTTCCAGTTAAAATTACGCGACTTGCTCATGGTGTTCCTGTAGGAGGTGAGCTTGATTATCTTGATGATGGAACTTTAGCAGCAGCTGTACAAGCAAGAACAAATCTTTAAAACTTTTTCTTCTTAACCTTTAGCTCTTTAATGACGGGGGAATATTAAAATGATAAAGAAAAATCTCTCACTTTTAAACGACTTTGGTCCTGGTATTTTAGTATGTTTACTCATATCAGCCTTAGCTTATGGCTTAGAAGTTGTAGAAAAACAGTTTTTCACGGAAGCGTGGCTTGAAAGCCTTGTTTTGGCAATTCTTCTAGGATCAATTATCCGTAGTTGTTTTTCTTTGCCAACATATTTTCAAAAAGGTATCACCTTTTGTGCAAAAACACTTCTCGAAATTGCTATCGTTCTTCTAGGAGCAAGCATTAGCATTAACGCAGTCCTTTCAGCTGGCTGGAATTTGCTTGCTAGTATCATATTCGTGATATTCGTAACGATTATCCTGAGCTTTGCCATCGGCCGACTTTTCGGGCTTTCTACACATTTGGCAATGCTGGTCGCTTGTGGGAATGCTATTTGTGGCAATTCAGCTATTGTCGCCGTTGCACCTGTTATAAAAGCAAAACATGACGATGTAGCCGCGTCAATTGCCTTCACTGCTCTTTTAGGAATTCTTATTATTTTATTTCTACCCTTTTTACATCCATCTCTGAATTTGTCATTTAGCCAATATGGTGTGCTTGCTGGCATGGTTGTGTATGCTGTACCACAGGTTTTAGCAGCAACAGCACCTATCTCTTTTCTAAGTGTTCAAATTGCAACAATTGTCAAATTAGTACGGGTTCTCATGTTAGGCCCTGTTATTTTTACTCTATCAATCATTTATCGCCGATCAGCAGAAACACGCTTGCGTTTACATACCCTCGTCCCATGGTTTATCATTGGCTTTATTATCATGATGCTTGTTCGCTCAAGTGGTCTTATCCCTGAAAAGGCTATCAATCCCATCAAATTTATTGCCCAGTTGTTTACTGTTATCTCAATGGCTGCACTAGGATTAGGTGTTGATATCCGATCACTAAAAAAAGCAGGATGGCGCGTCATTTTGGCTTCAACCTGCTCCATAATTATTCTCGGTATTTGTAGCCTTATTATGATACAATTGAATGATTTAAATCATATAACATTTTAAAATATGCATTGATTATTATTTTTTCAACGTAGTATGCAATCAACCCAAAGTCCTCATTATTATTAAAATCAGTTCTTTCATAAACCAGAAAAAGTTCTAAAATATTGCCCATTATTCTATACAAAAAATTGAAAGAGCTGATATTTAAGTGAAAACTGTCAATTTTGCTTTTCAGTCCATAATGATTTGCAACGGGGTAGTATCAAAATACGTAACTCATACAAAACAATACCATTTCTTTCATCTGCTCTCATTACGCTGAGGTTTTTATACAAAGACTGATAAAATATATTCTTATTTGGAAAAAATGTGAGGTCATGACTTTTCCTCTTTTAAATTACTTTTACTTACTATGTGATACAAGTGGCATCAACGTACTATTTGATAGCTTAAAAGTTGTGACAACCCTTACATTTAAATGATTCGTGAAAGGAGTTTTGATTCATACGCTAACTCCGCTTGTAATATACAAGCTAATAAATTTAATTGTTTCACCATAAGTAAATTTAAAATAAGAGAATCTTACAATACTCAAGGTACTCATTCAAAAAGTGAAATAATAAGGATTAAATTAACATCTCGTTCTATCTCATAAAAAGATATTGTTGCTTATTGGCACTAGTAACTTTCTTACAAATGAAATATACGATAATGAAAAGATTAAAAATACAGCAGGACTTTTATTTATCGTTTTATTCAACTAAAATATTTTTATGCTTATCCTTGCTATAGATACTGCTTCAATTTATTGTGCTGTTGCGCTTATTCGTCATAAATCTGTTATTGCGCGTATCAATGAACGCATGAACAAAGGACATGCCGAAAAAATTATTGGGCAGATTACACAAATAATGAAACAAGCCAATATGACGCTTGATCAAGTTGAGCGTATTGCTGTCAATATTGGACCTGGATCATTTACTGGTGTACGTGTCGGTGTTGCAACAGCACGCGCTTTGGCATTAGCACTTGAAATACCAGCTGTTGGAGTGAGTGCTCTTGAAGCGTTAGCAGCACAAGTCATAAACAGTAAAAGTACAGTATCGGCAATTACTGTTGTCATTGAAGCAGGGAGAGGAATGTTCTACCATCAAAATTTTCATAATGATCTCACACCTTTGGGAGAGCCGGGATTAAAAACAATTGAAAATATCCTCGAAGATTTGCCAAAAAAAACCCGACTGACTGGCCCAGCTGCTGATGTCGTTATGGAGCATATTAAAAACCATAAAATACACGAAAAAATTGTCCTAGAAAAAATCCCCTGCGAAGCGGCCGATATTGTAAACTATGCTTATCTTGCTGCAAACAAACAATCAAAAAATTCGCCTCGCCCACTCTATCTACGCAGCGCTGATGCAAAACAACAAACCAATTTTGCTTTGCCACAAAAAAAATAATGCCCAAATTTTCATTGACAAAAAAGATTTTTGGAATTGCTCCGCTACAAGTTAATGATAGTGCTTCTCTTCATCAAATTCATCAACATTGTTTTACCCCTTCTTGGGAAAAACAAGCTTTTGATAATTTCTTAACAGATCACTCTATCTTCGGATACAAAGTTTTTCTCATTGATCGCTCTGATCAAATTTTAGGCTTTTGCCTATGCCGTCTCATCCTTGATGAAGCAGAAATCATCACAATTGCTGTTCATCCTCATTATCGTCAACAAGGAATTGGTACCTTTCTTATCGATCGTACAATTCACCATCTTCACGACAAGGGCGCTATAAAATTATTCTTGGAAGTAGAAGCCACAAATCTTTCTGCTTTGAACCTTTATCAACGCTTTGAATTTCAAAAAATTTCTGAACGTCTTGCCTACTACGCGTCAAAAAATGGTCGTGGTGATGCAATTATCATGCAAAAAACTTTTAAGCAAATAGATTGAGATTTGTGTAAAAAACATTTACACATGCGCTATGAATAAAGTAAATCCTAAAAATACGCCTCCTGTTGCTCCTAAAAAGGTTTTTATCAAAACCTATGGATGTCAAATGAATGTTTATGATAGCCAACGGATGACTGATAGCCTCAGTTCGCAAGGCTATGTGACAACACAAATTCCCAATGATGCCGATCTTATTCTTGTTAATACCTGTCATATTCGTGAAAAAGCAGCAGAAAAACTTTATTCTGATCTTGGTCGTTTGCGCGTTATGCGTCAAGAGCGCACACCTGATAAACCCCTGATGGTTGGTGTAACAGGTTGTGTTGCACAAGCTGAGGGAAGTGAAATCTTGCGCCGTGCTCCAACAGTGGATCTTGTTATTGGTCCGCAAATGTATCATCGCTTGCCAGAATTGTTAGAAAAAGCAAAACAAGGAAAAAAAATTATCGAAACAGACTATGCTGTTGAAGATAAATTTGCTCATTTGCCGCCCCATAATAAACATGCGGTAAGAAAACGAGGTGTTAGCGCATTTTTAACAGTACAGGAAGGTTGCGATAAATTTTGCACTTTTTGTGTTGTTCCTTACACACGCGGTGCTGAAATATCACGGTCTGTCGAGCAAATTACCGAGGAAGCCCGCCAACTCATCGAAGCGGGTGTCAAAGAAATTACGCTGCTTGGACAAAATGTCAATGGTTGGCATGGACAAAGTGCTGATGGCAAAACTTGGCGTCTTGGCGATCTTCTTTATCATCTTGCAAAACTCAATGGTTTAAAACGTTTGCGTTACACAACCAGCCACCCACGTGATATGGATGATAGCCTTATTGCCGCGCATCGAGATCTTGATATGTTAATGCCTTACCTCCATCTTCCTGTTCAATCAGGTTCGGATCGCATCTTAAAAGCCATGAACAGACAACACAAAAGCTCTCATTATCTTCATCTTATCGAAAAAATTCGAAACGCACGGCCAGATATTGCCTTTTCAGGCGATTTTATTGTAGGGTTTCCAGGAGAAACAGATGAAGACTTTGAAGAAACCATTAAACTTATTCAACAAGTACAGTACAGTTCAGCTTATTCTTTTAAATATTCCCCCCGTCCTGGAACAGTGGGAGCCACAATGAAAAATCATGTTGATGAATCTGTAAAAGATTCCCGACTTCAACATTTACAAGCCCTTCTCCTTGAGCAACAAAATGCGTTTTTGCGTTCTAAAATTGATCAGAAAACGAACGTTCTCATCGAAAAACCTGGACGTCACTCAGGGCAAATGGTAGGGCGTTCCCCTTGGCTTTTACCTGTTGTTGTCGATACAGAAGCCTCTACAGGTAGCGTGATAGAAATTCATATTAAAAATGCAAGCTCAAACAGTTTTGTTGGTGAAGTGACAAATAGATAAACATGCCTCTAACACCTTGTTCAAAAATAAATATTTTTGAAAACTCTTTTATTTTAAAAGAAAATGATTACATCTAAAGCGTGCACTTTTTGTAAAAATTGTCTTTTATAAAGTTTACTTAACAAAATGTGCAATGTTTATGTAGATATGGAGAATAGGCTGAAAGCTTCAACCGAAAAAATAAAGCGTATTAAAGAAAAAGTAAATATGTCCCTTGAAAAGGCTGATACCTTGAAACAAACAAGCGCTTCAGATGTGAGCCAAGTTGTTTTGATTTTCGAAAATAATAAATATGCAAAAGCAGTTTTTGGTAAATTTGACGAAAATCTCGCTTATATCGAAAAAAAACTCGAACTTAGTATTCATCCGCGTGGTAATGAAGTCTTAATCCGTGGAAATATTTCTGTTATAAAACATGCGCAATATGTATTGCAGCAGCTTTATGAACGTGCCAAAACACATCAAGAGCTCACTTTATCAGATATAAAAGGAGCGATTGCTATGGTAAATATACCAAAGAAGCAGAAAGAAGACACAATAACACACAAATCTGCAACGAAACGTATACCAGCACGGTTGAGTACCCATAAAAAAATAATTCATGCAAGAACTCCAACACAAGACGCTTACATAAGCGCTATGGAGCATACTGAACTTGTGTTTGGTGTAGGACCAGCAGGAACAGGAAAAACGTATCTTGCTGTTGCTCATGCTGCAATGCTTCTAGAACGTGGTATCATTGAGCGAATTATTCTCTCACGTCCAGCTGTTGAAGCTGGAGAACATCTTGGTTTTCTTCCCGGTGATCTCAAAGAAAAAGTCGACCCATATTTACGACCACTTTATGATGCTCTTTATGATATGATGCCCGCTGAAAAAATAGAACGCATTTTAGCTTCTGGTGTCATAGAAATTGCTCCTCTCGCCTTTATGCGCGGACGAACACTTGCCCATGCTGCTGTTATTCTTGATGAGGCACAAAATACTACCCCCATGCAAATGAAGATGTTCCTCACACGTCTTGGAGAAGGAACGCGTATGATTGTTACCGGTGACGTAAGCCAAATTGATTTGCCTACAGGGCAAAAATCAGGTCTCATTGAAGCAATTCGCATTCTTTCAAATGTAGAAAATATTGCAATTGTGCATTTTGATGAAAAAGATGTTGTACGCCACCCACTTGTTGCTGCTATCGTTCGTGCTTATGATCGTGATTCCGAAATACAAAATAAAAAAAAATCATTCGCATGCGATGCATTAAAAAATGAATTTGATTCGTCATGATTATTATTGATATAATGATTAAAAGCGCAGGGTGGAATGATGAGAAAATGCTTTATAATATCACTGAAAAAGCATTAATGGCAACTATGCATCATGTTTCATTGGAAAATGTTGTAAGCGAGATTAGCCTGCTTTTTACGGATGATGAACATATGGCACAAATCAATGCACAATGGCGCAACAAAAACAAATCCACTAATGTATTATCCTTTCCTGCTTTTCCACTTAAAGCTGGAAATCAACCTGGTCCCATGCTCGGTGATATTATTATTGCCCGAGAAACTGTTGTTTTCGAAGCAGAGAAAGAAGGAAAAACATTTCAAGATCATTTAACGCATATGATTGTTCATGGTATCTTACATCTGCTTGGTTATGACCATGAAACTGATGATGAAGCATATAAAATGGAAAAGCTCGAAAGAGAAATTCTTCAAAAGCTTTCCATAAAAGATCCTTACGCATAATTGTCTATCAATGATAAAATTTAACTTTTAAAATCAATATTACCAGCATACCATTTAAAGCCTCTTATTTATCTGTTATAAAAAGAAAGTCTAAAAGATTTCAAAACCATGGCAAACAAAATAAATGCACAAAATAATAGTCAAGCATCTTCTAATAATGAAAAAGACCCCTCTCAACAGACGAATCATACAGAGAAATATTCCCTGATGAATCATTTATTTTCATTCTTACGGGGTCGTAATTGTGCATCTACGTCACTGCGCGATGATCTTACCGTTGCACTCACGACTAACAATGAAAAAGATACCGCCCTCTTCTCACCTGAAGAACGTACTATGCTGCATAACATTTTACGCTTACGTGAAGCACGCGTGGATGATGTTATGATACCTCGTTCTGAAATCGAAGCATTAGAAATAAACACCTCTCTTGGAGAAACCCTTCAATGTTTTGCAAAAATTGGTCATTCTCGTATACCCGTTTATGCTGAAACTTTAGATGATCCGCGCGGCATGATCCATATCCGCGATATTCTTAACTACATCACTCGCTTTATTATCAACCCAACAAAAACCGAACAAAAATCCGATTTGCTTCAATTAAACCATACAGACTTGCATACTCCAATCGGTGAATTGGATTTGATCCGAACAGTTCTCTTTGTTCCCAGTTCTATGCTTGCGAGCAAATTATTAACACGGATGCAAACTACACGAACTCAAATGGCTTTAGTTATTGATGAACATGGAGGAACAGATGGTCTCGTTTCAATGGAAGATATTGTTGAGTTAGTCGTTGGGGATATCGAAGATGAACATGATAATGTCGACAATGCTATCGTACGTGAACCAAATAATAAATGGCTCGTTGATGCAAGAACTGAACTAGAAGATGTGGAGAAAGCTCTTGGTCCTGATTTTATCGTAGGGGAATATGGTGATGAAGTTGATACTATTGGTGGTTTGATCGTCTCCATTCTTGATCGCATTCCTGCTAAAGGTGAAATTGTCGAAGCTGTACCTGGCTATAGATTTCGTATTTTAGAAGCTGATAAACGCCGGATTAAACGATTGCGCATTTTTCGCATTCCCAAAAATGAGAATCTTGAGAACAATGCCATCCCTAAAGAATAGTCCAGCGTTTTTAAACAATTTCATCGTTTTTTTGTTCTCTGTTACAGGCTGGAAGCGCCAAGCATGGATATTTCTGTGTGGTGCTCTTACTTCTTTTGCACTTCCACCCTTTTATTTAACACCTCTTTGCTTTTTAACTTTCCCTCTCTTTATTGTTTTACTTGACTCAATACGGGCCACCAAAAACAATAAAAAACATTTTTTTACTTACGCTTTAAGCTGTGGAACCTTTGGTTTTAGTTATTTTATTTGCGGCCTTTGGTGGCTATGCAATGCTTTGTTAACAGATCCAGATTCTTTTGGTTGGGCAGTCCCATTAGCCATTTTATTCCCTCCACTCTACCTTTCTCTTTATTGGTTTTTTTCTGGTTTCATTGTCGGTTTATTATGGACAAAAGGAATAGCACGCTTTTTTGTTTTAGCCTTTGCATTAGGATTATCCGAGTGGTTGCGTGCGTTTTTATTCACAGGATTTCCATGGAATTCTCTTGGCTATACAGCCATGCCAACCCCAATGTTCATGCAATCTGATGCAATCGTAGGACTTTACGGAATGAATATTCTTGCTGTCTTAGCCTATAGTTTGCCAACTGTTTTATTAACGAATGAAAAAAAGAAAGTGGCACTTTCTCTTTGCTTATCACTTATATTCATTCACTGTGGTTTTGGGTTTTATCGTCTTCATACTATAGAAAACACAGCTGAAGATCAAAAAAGTGCTTATTGGGTGCGTATTGTTCAACCGTCCATCCAACAAAATATAAAATTGCGTGATAATACACGAGAAGCTATGTTGGAAGCGCATATGAAGCTAAGTGCAACACCAACAACCGATCAAAATTCAGAACCCGATTTTATCATATGGCCGGAAGCTTCCGTTCCTTACCTTCTTTATGATAACTCATCTATCACAATGCGCATTGCCTCTCTTTTAAAACCTAAACAATGGGCTATTATCGGAGCAATACGCGCCAGCAATGATCTACCTCATTCCCAAACACAATATTTTAATACAATTGCAGTCATTAATGCTCAAGGTAATATTTTAAATACCTCCGATAAACTTCATTTGGTTCCTTTTGGTGAGTATCTTCCTTATCAGAATTTATTGAAAAAAATTGGATTGCGTACCCTTGCCGATAATATTGGTGGATATAGTACTGCAAGTGTGCGCAAAATTGTTACAATGCCAAACGGATTTTCTTATCTACCCTTAATTTGTTATGAAGCAATATTTCCCCATGAAATGACTTTTCAAGGCTCCCCGCCTCAAGCAATTATTAATATTACAAATGATGCATGGTTTGGTGTAACACCTGGACCCTATCAACATCTTCAACAAGCACAGCTTCGTGCCGTTGAACTGGGAATCCCCCTCATACGGGCAGCTAATAATGGCATATCAGCTGTTATTGATTCTTATGGACGAATCGTTGTAGCTCTTCGACAAAATGCTGTGGGCATTATTGATTCACAAGTTCCATCATCCATTACCCCTATAGGAAGCAATGAATACAGAACTTTCTCTACTTTTATCTTATTCATCCTTATGCTATTGTGTCGTGTTGGTTTTGGTTCTACAAAACAGCTTAAATGATTCAAGTGCCCTTTGTACGGCATTATGTTGCGTGTACCAGTAGTATTGGGAAAAAATATTACATATTGTTTTAATTATATGATAAATCAGCTTCGCATAAATATGATGTTGATTTAGAAGAAAAGTGCTGGAAATAAAGAGTTGCATTATGACCGAAACTAGAAAAAAACCTGACCCTATAGATATCTATGTTGGAACTCGTATCCGTTTACGTCGTAATATTTTAGGACTCACTCAAGAGAAACTAGGTGAAAAATTAGGAATTACTTTTCAGCAAATCCAAAAATATGAAAAAGGAACAAACCGTATTGGTGCCAGTCGTCTTCAAGCGATAGCAGAAATTATGGATGTTCCTGTTTCTTACTTTTTTGATAAAGGTATTACCTCCCAACAAGTAGAGGGTTTTGCCGAAAGTGATCACAATTTTATAGACTTTTGTTCTAGCAGCGAAGGGATTCAGCTCATGCGCGCTTTTACAAATATATCTGATGCTAAAGTGCGTCGAAAAATTATTGACTTGGCAAAAGCACTTTCTGAGGAAGATGTGACAAATAAGTTATAAATTAAAATTATATCTTTTCTCTTTTATTCATATAAATTTGCATTGACGATTTGCTACAGAATTAGCAAATGGTAGCGACTTTAGTAAGCAATTAATTAAATCGTTGGTTTTCTTTTTTGAAGGAGTTCCTATGCCGCATCAAGATTATCTTTTTACGAGCGAATCGGTATCGGAAGGACATCCTGATAAAATTTGTGATCGTATTTCCGATGAAATCGTTGATATGATCTATAAAGAAGCTGAAAAGACTGGTACTGATCCATGGTTAGTACGCGTTGCCTGTGAAACGCTCGTCAGTGTCAACCGTGTTGTTATCGCTGGTGAAGTACGTGTTCCCGATACGCTATTAAAAAAAGATAAAAATAAAGAATTCATCTACGATGAAACTAGCTTTCCACTCATTAATCCTACACGTTTTCGTACAGCAGCGCGCCGTGCTATTCGTACCATTGGCTATGAACAAGCAGGATTCCATTGGAAAACTGTTAAAATTGATGTTCTTTTGCGCCCCCAATCAGCTGATATAGCAAGAGGGGTTGATAATGCTACGGATCGGCACGGTGAAGAAGGAGCAGGTGATCAAGGCATCATGTTTGGATATGCTTGCCGTGAAACACCTGATCTCATGCCTGCACCAATTTATTATGCGCATAAAATTCTCAAACTTCTTGCCGCAGCCCGACATAAAGGAGAGGGAGAAACTGGAAAATTAGGACCAGATGCTAAAAGCCAAATAACCATACGCTATAAAAATGGAAAACCAATAGAGGTCACATCCATCGTTCTTTCAACGCAGCACCTTGATGAAAGCTGGGATTCCAATAAAGTACGTACAGTGGTTGAGCCTTACATTCGCCAAGCTTTACATGACATTCCCATTGCAGCTCAATGCAGTTGGTATATTAACCCAACAGGAAAATTTGTTATTGGAGGACCTCAAAGCGATGCCGGATTAACGGGACGCAAAATTATTGTGGATACTTACGGAGGTGCAGCACCCCATGGAGGCGGTGCTTTTTCAGGAAAAGATACAACAAAAGTTGATCGTTCTGCTGCCTATGCGGCACGCTATCTGGCTAAGAATATTGTTGCTGCTCATTTAGCAGAGAGATGCACCATTCAACTCTCCTATGCAATTGGTATTGCACAACCTTTATCTATTTATCTTAATCTTCATGGAACAGGAAAAGTCGATGAAAAAGTTATTGAAGCAGCCATCCGCAAAATAATGGACCTTTCACCTACCGGCATTCGAAAACATCTTGACCTCAATAAACCTATTTATGCAAAAACAGCTGCCTATGGTCACTTTGGTCGTAAACCAAAAAACGATGGTTCGTTTTCATGGGAAAAAACTGATCTCGTGAAAACGCTTCAAACAATGATCCAAATCCCATGATTAAACATAATATACGTAAGAGTGAAGCATTTTTTGGACGCCGACAAGGAAAACAACTTCGAAACAGTCAGCTTACACGTATAAAAATGCTTCTCCCCAATTTTAATATTGATTTAAATGTTCCTCCTCCTTCAAACCTTACATCCTTATTTTCAAGCAAAGTAAGAGAAATTCGACTTGAAATCGGCTTTGGTGGAGGTGAACATTTACTTCATGAAATGGAATATTTTCCAAAAACTGGTTTTATCGGCGTCGAGCCCTTTATCAATGGCATGGCAAAAATATTGTTGTCTCTTGAACAGCATCAAAACCATCAAAATCGTCTTCGCCTCTATAATGATGATGCTACACGCCTCCTTGATTGGCTCCCTGATAACTCGCTTGATGGAATAGACCTCTTCTATCCTGATCCTTGGCCGAAAAAGAAACACTGGAAACGACGTTTCATCAACATAAAAAATCTTAACCGTTTTGCTCGTGTTCTTAAAATAGGGAAATTTTTTCGCTTTGCTAGCGATATAGACAGTTATGTAAACTGGACTTTGTACCATTGTGCACAACATGATCACTTTGAATGGAAAGCAGAAAGCCCTCAAGACTGGAAACTCCCTTATCCACTATGGAGTGGAACCCGCTATGAAGCAAAAGCTTTACGCGAAGGACGAACGCCTGCCTATCTTACCTTTATCAAGAAATAAATGATCAAGCGCTTTTCTCATAAACAACTTGAAAAATTTTGAATTTAAGAGTATCAATAGTTAAATTCTTGGTCTTATGATGAAGAGTGGGCCGTTGGACCCGCTCTTTTTTAATATCATAAAACTGATGAAAACAACTTGGATAAAATGTATGAACGAAGCTGAAAAAATAAGCAATCTTGACGAACCGCGCTTGTTTGAAGAAGAGGGTATCGAAGCACAGGTTGCTGCTCTTGTCATACCACTACTTAAACCTTTAGGTTTTCGTTTGGTTCGTGTAAAACTCCTTGGTCAAAATGGTTTAACACTTCAAATTATGGTTGAACGTGCCGATGGTTCTATGACCATAGAAGATTGTGAAACTGTTAGTCGAACTGTTTCCCCACTCCTTGATGTCCAAAATGTTATTGAACGCAAATATCATTTAGAAATCTCATCACCTGGAATCGATCGTCCATTGGTAAGAAAATCTGATTTTTTTCATTGGCAAGGGCATCTTGCAAAAATTGAAACAAAAATAATAATTGATGGGCGCCGAAAATTTCGCGGGACACTTACAAATATCACGCAAGATGGATTTATTTTAAACACCGATAAAGCTGCTTATGGAGAAGCCATGTATACCCCTATTTCCTTTTGTGATATCATAAATGCACATTTAGTGCTTACCGATGAGCTTATTCGCGATGCATTGAAACAAAATAAAGATTTAAGTCAACAATTCATTGCCGAAGAGAACGCTAACGACTCTATACAGACGCTCAATTTCAAAAAATAATATCACAGGGGAATACCCATCGTGTGGCACAAAGAAGGAGAAAATTGATGGCTACAAGCGCTAACAGGCTTGAGATTCTGCAAATTGCAGATGCTGTTGCACGTGAAAAGTCAATCGACCGTGAAATTGTCATTTCTGCGATGGCTGATGCTATTCAAAAAGCAGCACGTTCTCGTTATGGTCAAGAAACCAATATCCGTGCTGAAATCAATTCTAAAACAGGTGAAATTAAATTACAGCGCCTGCTTAAAATCGTTGATGTCGTTGAAGACTATACAACGGAAATTACTTTGTCTGATGCTCTCAAACATCAAGCAGAAGCAAAAATTGGTGATTTTTTTGCTGATCTTTTACCTCCTATGGATTTTGGACGTATCGCAGCACAATCTGCTAAACAGGTTATTGTACAAAAAGTACGCGACGCAGAGCGTGATCAGCAATATGAGGAATTCAAAAATAAAGTTGGTGAAATTATTTCTGGTACAGTTAAGCGTGTGGAATATGGTAACGTCATCGTTGATCTAGGGCGTGGTGAAGCTATTGTGCGCCGTGATGAATTAATTCCTCGTGAATCATTCCGCTATGGAGATCGCATTCGTGCTTTTGTCAATGATGTACACCGTGAAACGCGTGGGCCGCAAATCTTCCTTTCACGCACACATCCCCAATTTATGGTAAAACTTTTCACTATGGAAGTGCCAGAAATTTATGATGGTATTATAGAAATCAAATCTGTAGCTCGTGATCCAGGTTCACGGGCTAAAATCGCCGTTGTTTCACGCGATGGTTCCATTGATCCTGTTGGAGCATGCGTTGGAATGCGAGGAAGTCGTGTACAAGCTGTTGTTGCTGAATTACAAGGCGAAAAAATTGATATTATTCCTTGGTCGCCTGATGCGGCAACATTTGTCGTTAATGCACTGCAACCTGCTGAAGTTTCTAAAATTATCCTTGATGAAGATGCTGAACGGATTGAAGTTATTGTGCCAGATGATCAACTTAGCCTTGCTATTGGACGACGTGGGCAAAATGTTCGCTTGGCTTCACAGCTAACAGGATGGAACATTGATATTTTAACGGAAAAGGAAGAATCTGAAAATCGTCAAAAAGAATTTACTGAACGGAGTAAATTGTTTATGGAAGCCTTAGAGGTTGACGAAATGATCGGACAGGTTATGGCATCAGAGGGTTTTTCTTCTATTGAAGAAATCGCCTATATTGATCTTGAAGAAATCGCTTCTATTGATGGTTTTGACCATGATACCGCCGCTGAAATCCAAAGTCGTGCCCGCGAATATCTTGATCATCAAGAAAAAGAACTTGATGAAAAACGCAAGAAGCTCGGAGTTTCTGACGAATTGCGAACACTTCCTGGAATGACAAGTGCTATGTTGGTTGCTGTAGGTGAGGATGGTGTAAAAACGATAGAAGACTTTGCTGGCTATGCCGTTGATGATTTAGCTGGTTGGAGAGAACGCAAAGAAGGTCAAACACAGAATTTTTCTGGTATTTTAACCCCTTTTGACATTACACGCGCAGATGCAGAAGCTATGGTTTTAGCCGCACGTGTACAAGCAGGCTGGATAGACCAAGCTGATCTTGTTACAGAAAATCCTGTAGAAGATGAAAATTCTACAGAAAATGAAAAAATAGATGATTTGGATGTGGATACACTTTAAATGAATGAACGGACTTGCATTGTGACCCGAAAAAATGCTTCAGCACAAACGCTGATCCGTTTTGTTATTGGTCCCAATAACCAAATTGTTCCTGATCTTAAAGCGAATTTACCAGGGCGTGGCGTTTGGATTTCCGCCCATCACGCTGTTATTGAGAAAGCAATAAAACAGAAAGCTTTTCATAGAAATTTTAAAACAGATGTTGAGGTTGCACCAAATCTTGTGCATGTTATTGATACGCTTTTACTAAAAGCCGCTCTTTCAAGCCTTTCCATGGCACGAAAAGCGGGAGCAATTGTTATGGGAGCAACAAAGGTTGACGCTGCTATCCGCTCTGGTAAAGTTATTCTTGTACTTCATGCTAAAGAAACAACAGAAGATGGGAAACGAAAAATTGCACAGGCCATCCATTCAATACAACAACAAACAAATCGGACTATAAAAACCATATCTTTATTTACAAGTGATGAAATGCGAGTGGCTTTTGGCTCTAATCCTGTAATGCACGCGGCCTTACTGGACACAAAGGCTGCTGAAGGATTTCTCAAAACGACATGTAAATTGATCAGCTATCGTGACGACAAGCATAGTAAGTCTAGTGAGATGACGGCACAAGCCGTGAAGGAAGTACAATGAGTGAAAATAACAACGACAAAACAACCGTCAAGAAGACACTAACTCTCAAGAGGTCTGTCTTGGAAACGAGCACGGTTAAACAAAATTTTAGTCATGGCCGTACGAAGGCTGTCGTTGTCGAAACCAAACGGCGTAAAATTACGCGACCTGATGAAAAAGCTGAAACCCTACAGCCCATTACAAAGCCGCATGTGGCCCCCCAGCGTTCTAAACCGCGTTTTGAGGGAAAAAAGCCTCAAGAATCTGTGGCCAAAAGCAATCTTTCATCAACTGAAATGGAAGCGAGACTTCGCGCGTTAGAAGAAGCACATATCCAAGAAAGAATAACGCGAGAACAAGCCGAAGAAGAAGCAAGACGCGCTAAAGAGCGTGAAGAAATTTTACAGCAAGAAAGTAAAGAAAAAGAAATACATCTCCAACAAGAAGAAGAAATATCACCAGTACAGACTCCACCTGTTCCCCCTCTCATTGAACAGACAGATATTCCTATTGCGCCTAAAAACACAACCGTGATTGAAAAACGCAAAATAGATGACAATAAAGAGGAAGAACGGCATAGTCGACGTGCTAATCCTGCTAAATCAGAAATACGTGTACCAAAAGTTGTCAAAGGAGCTGATGAGCGGCGACGCGGAAAGCTAACTCTGAATAGTGCACTGGATGAAGAAGGAAACGCACGTGGGCGCTCAATGGCTGCAATGCGGCGTAGACAGGAAAAGTTTAAGCGTGCACAAAATCAAGAACCAAGAGAAAAAATTTCTCGCGAAGTTGTTCTTCCTGAAACGATTACCATTCAAGAGCTCGCACAACGTATGACGGAGCGTTCTGTTGATGTGATTAAATTCTTGATGAAACAAGGACAAATGATGAAACCTGGCGATGTTATTGATGCAGATGTTGCCGAACTCATCGCTGTTGAATTTGGCCATACTGTTAAACGTGTTTTAGAATCTGACGTAGAAGAAGGTATCTTTAATATAAAAGATAATCCTCAAAACATGCAGCAGCGTCCCCCTGTTGTAACCATTATGGGCCATGTTGACCACGGAAAAACTTCTCTTTTGGATGCTATTCGTAAAGCAAATGTTGTTTCTGGCGAAGCAGGAGGTATTACGCAGCATATTGGTGCCTATCAAGTAGAACAAAACGGTCAAAAAATTACCTTTATTGATACACCTGGTCATGCTGCATTTACGGCTATGCGTGCACGTGGAGCTCGTGTTACTGATATTGCTGTTCTCGTTGTAGCCGCTGATGATAGTGTTATGCCCCAAACGATTGAATCAATCAATCATGCGAAAGTCGCTGGTGTACCTATCATTGTTGCTATCAACAAAATTGATAAACCAGCTGCGAATGCACAAAAAGTACGTACAGAACTTCTACAACATGAAGTGTTTGTTGAAACTATGGGCGGTGAAACTTTGGACGTTGAAGTTTCTGCTAAAACTGGTCAAAATCTTGATAAACTTCTCGAAGCTATCCTTCTTCAGGCTGAAATGCTTGATCTGAAAGCAGATCCTCAACGAACTGCAGAGGGCGTTATCATTGAAGCCAAATTGGATCGCGGACGTGGATCTGTTGCAACAGTTCTTGTTCAAAAAGGTACATTACACCCTTCTGATATTATAGTTGCCGGAAATGAATGGGGTCGTGTGCGTGCTTTGATTGACGACCATGGCCGCCATGTCAAAGAAGCCGTTCCCTCTACACCGATTGAAATTTTAGGCATGCAAGGAACACCACAAGCCGGAGACCGTTTTGCTGTTGTCACACATGAAGCAAAAGCACGTGAAATTTCTGAATATCGTCAACGATTAGCACGTGATAAAGCTGTTGCGCGGCAAACTGGTTCGCGTGGTTCTCTTGAACAGATGATGACAAAATTGCAAACGACTGGTGTTAAGGAGTTTTCTCTTATTATAAAAGGGGATGTGCAAGGATCAATTGAAGCAATTGCTTCAGCATTGGAAAAACTCGGAAATGATGAGGTTCGTGCGCGTATTGTACATTCTGGTGCTGGCGGAATTACCGAAAGTGATATTTCTCTTGCGGAAGCTTCTAACTCTGCTGTAATTGGCTTTAATGTTCGAGCCAATAAGCAGGCACGTGATTTTGCTAAAACACAAGGAATTGAAATTCGTTATTATAACATCATTTATGATCTTGTTGACGATATCAAAGCTGCCATGTCTGGATTACTCTCACCAGAACAGCGTGAAACTTTCCTTGGTAATGCTGAAATTCTAGAAGTCTTTAACATTACAAAAATTGGAAAAGTTGCAGGATGTCGTGTTACAGAAGGTAAAATAGAACGAGGAGCCGGTGTTCGCCTTATCCGCGATAATATCGTTATTCACGAAGGAAAGCTGAAAACACTCAAACGCTTTAAAGATGAAGTCAGTGAAGTGCAAAGTGGTCAAGAATGTGGAATAGCCTTTGAAAATTATGACGACATGCGCGCAGGAGACATCATTGAGACCTTCCGTATCGAACATATTAATCGCACATTATAAAATAATCCAATAACCTTATTCTGTTATAAAATGAGAAAAAGTTATTAGATTTTATACACAATATCTTTTTTTCCTTATCTAAATGGTCAAAAAAAGAGATCTTGTAGCAAGGATAAAACTTTGATGAAAAATGCAGGACCATCACAACGGCAACTTAGAGTAGCAGAGCAAGTACGTCATGCAGTAGCGCATATATTACAGCGTGATATTTTGCTTGATGATATCTTAAAAGATATTGTTATTTCTGTCTCTGAAGTACGCATGTCACCAGATTTAAAAATTGCTACTTGCTTTGTATCACCTCTCAGCACTCTTAAAAATGCTTCTCATACCGATGTTGTTGATACCCTCAATAAACATAGTCGTTTTCTCCGTGGAGAAATCAGTCATGCGTTGCGACAAATGAAATATATGCCAGAACTGCGTTTCCGGCTTGATAATAGTTTTGATAATTTTTCAAAAATTGATGCCCTCCTTCGCTCGCCTGAGGTTGCACGCGATCTTCACCATAGTGATACAGATGAGGATTAAAGATATGGCGCGGCAACACAAGAAAAAAGGGCGTCCTGTTTCTGGCTGGGTCATATTTGATAAACCAAAAGGAATGAAATCAACAGAAGCTGTCTCACAAATCAAATGGCTCTTTCATGCTCAAAAGGCAGGACATGCGGGTACACTTGATCCTCTTGCTTCTGGTCTCCTTCCTATTGCATTGGGCGAAGCAACCAAAACCGTTCCTTACGTGATGCAAGGCAAAAAAACTTACCGTTTTCATATTGCTTGGGGGCAAGAGCGCTCAACAGATGATCTAGAAGGAGAAATAACGAAAACTTCTCTCATACGTCCAACACAAGAAGAAATACTTGCTCTTCTTCCTCAATATACGGGTATTATTTTGCAAACACCTCCACAATTTTCAGCAATCAAAATTGCTGGAAATCGTGCCTATGATTTAGCGCGTGAAGGGGAAGTTGTTGAAATTCCGCCCCGTGAAGTGGAAATAGAAACTTTCAAGTTATTAGAAATGCCTACTAAAGAGCATTCTGTCTTTGAAATAACCTGCGGAAAAGGAACTTATGTGCGCTCTTTAGCACGCGATATGGGACGTGATCTCGGTTGCTATGGGCATATTGCTGATTTAAGACGTATTGCCGTCGCACCTTTTGATGAAGAAGATCTCATTACATGGGAGGAACTAAAAGCGGCCATTCCGCCAAATAAAAACACTACAGATGAAAATAATCGTTCTTTTGAAAAAAACTTCTCAACACTCGATGGGCTCTTAATTGACACAAGTGCCGCATTAGATTGCCTCCCTCACTATATCCTTAATGAAACTCAAGCACAGAGAATTATCAAGGGTCATTCTATCCTCTTGAATCATCACAAAGTACCTCTTGATGAAGAGGAAATTTGTGTCCTCTATAAGGAACAACTTCTTGCTATTGGCATTCTCGACAAAGGTCTATTTAAACCAAAGCGGATTTTCACAATTTAATCGATTCTTTTCCACAACCACCTTTTGCGAAAAGATATTTTTCTCTATCAATTAAGAAAAATATGGTGCTTTTCATTGTCTATATTTACCGTATTCATATCAAAATTTAAGTCAGTGCTATAAGCTAACACCACCACACACTTTTTCCTCTTAATGTCGCAATAATCCTTGCATTTGAAGGGATTCATAAGAGGCTTTTTATTTCTTTTTCAATCATTTTTACTCACACTTTAGCCCTCGTTTGTAATGTGCAAGCGAAGATGTGGACTGATTTACTCTAAATAGATTTGAAACGAGAAAAGCTTAAGACTTTCAGAACTATCACTCAACATGAAAAATTGTAAATAACCGTTATAAATCAATTTATTAACTATTGAAACAGCAATTTTTTGTTATGATTAAGCTAACAAATTGATCGAAATAATATTAACATATTTAATATTTACAAAAACTGTTTTAACCCTAAGGGAGATGATCAGAGGAAACTTTTAAAAGCATCTCATTGGCTTGAGGTATTGTTTGGCGTTCAATCATGCGGTGCACTCTTATACCGTTAGGAGCACAATTTAAATGACGCAGACGCTTATTGACTTCTGCATCTGCTTTTGTACGACGATGATTATGGCGTAAATAATCTACCCATGTTGGCATATGATAAGCCTCTGTCCAATATTCAGGTCTTTCAAGATCTCGTAAAAGGACCCACTGACGCGCACCATCACGTAATCGAATATGGCGTCGACGCGTCATCACTTTGAGAAACTCTTCGAGTTCATTTTCATGAATTTGGTAATCAATCATTATCATGATCGGGCCACTTCTTGCTTTGAGGTCGAGTAATAATTCCGGCTCTCTAAAATGATCAAGAGGATTTAAATCTATCTGAGGAATTTCTTGAATTCTAAATTTTACCCCTGCAAGAGCACCAAAAATCAAGAATAAAGAACAAACGCTCAAAGCAATTGTTGGAGAATAACCATCAGCTAAACCTCCCCAGATTGCACTTCCAATAGCCATCCCCCCATAAGATGCCGTTTGATAAAGAGCTAAAGAACGTGCAACAACCCAGCGTGGTGTAGAGAGTTGTACAGATGTATTAAACAATGATAAGGCCAAAACCCAACATAAACCTGCAGGAAATAAAGCAATATGGCTTATAATCAGTGAACGGCTGATTCCCAATAAAAAGCAAGAAAAGGCGAAACCAATAAATGCACTTGCAATAATTGTTTCTGAACGAAAATGATGCCGTACAACTGCATTAATAATGCCTGCTGTCATGGCTCCTAACCCAAAACAACCAAGCAATGTACCATAAAGAAGGGCACTTCCTCCAAGAACTTTATGCGCAACAATTGGCAAAAGTGCTAAAATAGAAATTGCTCCTATACCAAAAAGGAACGCTCGAACCATAATGCTCAGGAGATTAGGTGACATCGCAACATAACGCAAACCATCTGAGACAGCTCCTAACAGCCTTTCTCGTGGCAATGAGTTGTTTTCATAATTCGACTTCCAGAAAAACAACGCACCAATAAGAGGAATATAGCTTATAGCATTAAACAAAAAAGCAGCCGATGCCCCTAAAGTTGCAATGATGGCACCCCCAATAGCAGGACCAACACTCCGCATCAAATTAAAGCCAACACTATTCAAACTAACAGCAGCAGGAATATTTTCCCTGCTCACAATATCTCCTATCGTTGCTTGCCAAGAAGGATTATAAAAAGCTGTGCCACATCCAATCAAAAACGTAAAACATAACAAAAGCCAAGGTGTTAGAAATCCCATATAGGCTAAAACAGATAAACTCATCGATATGACCATCATCATAATCTGTGCACACAACATAATTTGACGCCGATTAAAATTATCAGCTAATGCCCCTGCCATCAAAGAAAACATAACAAGTGGTAATGTTGTGGCACTTTGAACTAGCCCAACCATGGAATGCGAAGAACTAATCAACGCCATTAACCACCCTGCTCCAACAGCTTGTATCAGCCCCCCTAAATTAGAAATAAGAGTAGATGACCATAAATTTCGAAATACCGAATTACGAAAAAGTTTTAATGTTGAAATGCTCTGCATCTTTTTCCTCCAACGGTATTTATCACTTTTGTTACCACACACACACGCTCATAATCTTTGTATCAAAAGGATGCATAATTGTTTAAAAAACTTCTCATAAAACTCTATTTAAATCAATATTTCAAAACAAAAGCTTTTATTTAAAGAAAGACTTCAAAATGCTGTCAAGGACTAGTATTTTAACCTTCTTTCCTATATAAGAACGAAATTAGGTAAGAGTCTTCGACTTTTCCTGTTTTCTCACAGACCCTAGCTGAACGACATCTCGGCTATGGGTGACTTTATGTTTCTTCGTTTTTGGAAAGGATAATACGATGTCGATTACAGCTGAACGTAAAAAAGCTCTTGTCGCAGAATACGCAAACAAAGTTGGTGATACAGGATCACCAGAAGTGCAAATTGCTGTACTTTCTGAACGTATTTCTAATTTAACAAACCACTTTAAATCTCACAAAAAAGATAATCATTCTCGTCGTGGTCTTTTGAAGATGGTGTCTCAACGCCGGCGTCTTCTTGATTATCTTAAAGGAGTTGACCAAAATCGTTATCAGACACTTATAAAGAAGTTAGGTTTACGTCGCTAAAAGAAAAATGGAGGTGGTATTTAAAAAAACCACCCATTTTTTCAATGTGTTGCTTTTAATTAAAAATTTTAAAAACTGATAAGTTATTATGGGATAGGACTGCTCATCGTTTCACATTTAATGCGATTTACTTCTCTCTTCTCGCAACAAAGGAAGTAATTTGTTGTCCACCCCAAAACTTGCAAATATGCTGCGCACAACCAGAATGTAAGCAATCAAAGATTTAAACACTGGTCATTAAGGATAAAAAATGTTCAAAACGCACAAGATAGAAATTGAATGGGCTGGGCGTCCTCTCACCCTTGAGACAGGGAAAATAGCGCGTCAAGCTGATGGTGCAGTGATTGCTACCTATGGAGAAACTATTGTCTTAGCAACCGTTGTATCGGCCAAAAACCCAAAACCAGACCAGGACTTTTTTCCACTCACTGTTAATTATCAAGAAAAATTCTATGCTGTTGGTAGAATACCTGGGGGCTATTTAAAACGTGAAAGTCGACCAAGTGAAAATGAAACTTTGGTTTCACGTTTGATTGATCGCCCAATTCGTCCCCTTTTCGTTGAGGGATATAAAAATGATACACAAGTTATTGTTTCCGTTATACAGCATGATCTCGAAAACAATCCCGATATCCTTGCGATGATTGCATCTTCTGCCGCATTGACCCTGTCAGGTGTTCCTTTCATGGGACCTATAGCTGGTGCACGCGTTGGCTATTGTAATGGACAATATGTTCTTAATCCTCATATCGATGAAATGCCTGAATCAAAACTTGATCTTGTTGTTGCTGGAACAGAAAGTGCTGTTTTGATGGTTGAATCAGAAGCACAAGAATTACCGGAAGATATCATGTTGGGGGCCGTGATGTTTGGTCACCAAGGCCTTCAACCTGTCCTTGATGCCATTATAAAGCTTGCTGAAGTTGCTGCAAAAGATCCTCGTGATTTTGTTCCTGAAGATCTTTCTGAACTTGAAAAAGCGATGCAGAAAATGGCAGAACAGGATATACGAAAGGCTTACACAATTACTGATAAGCAAGAACGTTATGCTGCAATTGATGCACTAAAGACAGAAATCCTCAATAAATTTATGCCAGAAACAGAAAAAGACTGTCAATTTAGTACAGATCAAATTGCAACCGTATTTAAACAGTTGCAAGCAAAAATTGTTCGTGGGAACATTCTTGATACCCAAAAGCGGATTGATGGACGCAATCTTTCTACCGTGCGCCCTATCCAATCAGAAGTAAGTATTTTACCCCGCACACATGGATCAGCACTCTTTACCCGTGGAGAAACACAAGCTATTGTCGTTGCAACGCTAGGAACTGGTGAAGATGAACAATATGTTGATTCCTTAACGGGAATGTATAAGGAAACATTCCTTCTCCATTACAATTTCCCACCATTTTCAGTGGGTGAAACGGGACGCCTTGGTTCTCCTGGTCGTCGTGAAATTGGACATGGTAAATTGGCATGGCGGGCAATTCACCCCATGTTGCCAACGAAAGAATCTTTTCCTTATACCATTCGTACTGTCTCAGAAATCACTGAATCCAATGGCTCTTCTTCTATGGCAACGGTTTGTGGAACCTCACTTGCTCTTATGGATGCTGGTGTTCCTCTAGCACGCCCTGTTGCTGGTATTGCTATGGGCTTGATTAAAGAAGGAGAACGCTTTGCTGTTCTTTCTGATATTTTAGGGGATGAAGATCATCTTGGAGATATGGATTTTAAAGTCGCAGGAACAGAAAATGGTATTACTGCCTTGCAAATGGATATCAAAATTGATGGTATTACCGAAGAGATTATGAAAATCGCGCTTGAACAAGCCAAAGGAGGCCGAATTCATATCCTTAATGAGATGGCGAAAGCTTTAACCAGTGCACGTGCTGAGCTGAGTGAATTTTCTCCACGAATCGAAGTTATGAATATTTCTGTCGATAAAATCCGTGATGTTATCGGCTCTGGTGGTAAAGTTATTCGGGAAATCGTGGAACAAACTGGAGCAAAAATTAATATTGAAGATGATGGTACCATTAAAATTGCTTCTGCTGATGCTAAAACCATTGAAGCGGCAAAACGCTGGATCCATTCTATTGTCGATGAGCCTGAAGTTGGTGCTATCTACCAAGGAACAGTTGTAAAAACTGCAGAATTTGGTGCATTTATAAACTTCTTTGGTTCTCGTGATGGACTCGTTCATATCTCTCAGCTTGCATCAGAACGCGTCAGCAAAACAACCGATATTGTAAAAGAAGGTGACAAAGTTTGGGTTAAATTAATGGGCTTTGATGAGCGTGGAAAAGTTCGGTTATCAATGAAGGTCGTTGATCAAACAACCGGAAAGGAAATCACCGGTGATAAAGCGATGAATGAAGAAAAGTGCGTGGATGAAAAAAAACAACCTGAAAATAAGCGCCGCCGTAAGAAAAAAGAAGAGTAAGTTTTTCTTCTTATCGTATCATGAAATGCCATCCCAATATTGGAGTGGCATTTTTTTCTTTGAAAGAGTCATATGTGTTATTATTTTTGCCTTTTGAAAATCATGAACTCCCGTATCCTGATCCAAACCAGTGTTGGCTAAGTTTTGGTTTAACAGAAATCCCAGCTCAAGAATGGGCACAAAATTTAAGAGTTATTACGCCTTGGCGACCAGATTTTTTAAAATTTGTCGATACTCAATTTCACTGCTCTCCTCAAATAGATAAAACCTTCAGCTATGATGGTGCATTTTTACATTTGAGCAAATATCGTGGTTTGAACCAAAACTGTTTTCTTGATTTATTAGAATGCGTTAAACCCAATGGATGGATTGTAATCAGTGGGAATAAAACTGCTGGTGCTGCTTCAATGATGAAATGGGTCAAAACAATTGTTCCCATCACCAATAAATTATCTAAAAATCATGGTCTTGTATTTTGGTTGCAAGTTCCTCAACAAATTGAGAGACATAACATTGCGCAATTGCGCTCACCACCGCTCACTTTTGGTAATTTTCAAACCGCTTCTGGTATGTTCTCACACGGACGTATTGATCCAGGATCTGCTGCGCTTGCGTCTTATATGTTCAAAGTTATTTCTGGAAAAACGGCTGATTTTGGTGCTGGATGGGGCTATCTTTCTCACGTTGCACTTGAAAGAAGTGAAAAACTCACCGCTCTAGACCTTTATGAAGCCGACTACAACGCTTTGAGAGCAGCAAAACGGCACCTTAAATCCATAACAGCTCCTTTTCCAATTCATTTTTATTGGCATGACCTTGTACATGAACCTATCACAAATCTATATGACACAATCATTTCAAATCCACCGTTTCACACACAACAAACGACAGATGTTTCATTAGGAAAAAATTTTATTATAAATGCTGCAAAGTGCTTAAAACCAAGCGGCAGTCTGCTTTTTGTTGCAAACCGCCACCTGCCTTATGAAACATTATTAAAAAATATTTTCCGCACAGTGTTGATACATGAACAAGCCCATGGTTTCAAAATTATCGAAGCGCGCAGATAAACAAAACAAGCAATAACTTTCAAAGAATAAAACGGGAAAGATCGATATCAGCAGCAAGCTCGCCAATAGATTTTCTTACGTAAGCAGCATCAATTTTAAACGATGTTCCAGCTTTATCTGGCGCCGTAAAAGAAATCTCATCCAAAACGCGCTCCATCACTGTTTGCAAACGACGTGCCCCTATATTTTCAATCCTTGCATTTAAATCTACAGCAATATCTGCTAAAGCATCAATTGCATCATCGGTAATTTCCAAATGAACCTCTTCCGTTGCCATAAGAGCAATATATTGTTTAATCAAACTGGCTTCTGGTTCTGTTAGAATGCGTCGTAAATCTTCCCTTGTTAAAGGATTGAGCTCCACACGGATGGGCAAACGTCCTTGAAGTTCCGGTAATAAATCAGATGGCTTGGAAACATGAAATGCACCTGAGGCAATAAAAAGAATATGATCTGTTTTGATTTGCCCATATTTTGTAGCAATTGTTGTTCCTTCCACCAAAGGCAAAAGATCACGTTGAACGCCCTCACGCGAAATCGCAGCACTGGCTCCACCGTCTCGAGTTGCAATTTTATCAATCTCATCAATAAAAACAATACCATCATTTTCAGCAACACGAAGCGCCTCTTGAATAATTTGCTCCTGATCAAGGAGTTTTTCAGATTCATCATCAATGAGCGGTTTAAAAGAATCCTTTACCGTCGTCTTACGGACTTTTGTACGACTGCCCATTTTGCCCAAAATATCTGATAAATTCATAATACCCATTTGTGCCCCAGGCATACCAGGAATATCAAAGGTTGAAGCACTATTGCTATTATTATCGGCGACTTCAATTTCAATCTCTTTCTCATCCAGCTCACCTTCACGCAATTTTTTACGAAAACTATCACGGGTAGCAGGACTTGCTGTTTTACCAACAAGGGCGTCTAAAACGCGCTCTTCAGCATTCACGTGAGCCTTTTCTTTTATTTCATCTCGTTTCTTTTCACGTACAAGAGAAATGGCAATTTCAACAAGATCTCGAATAATTTGCTCAACATCACGTCCCACATAACCAACTTCAGTAAATTTCGTCGCTTCTACTTTAACGAAGGGTGCTCCAGAAAGTTTTGCTAATCGACGTGCGATTCCTGTTTTACCAACACCTGTTGGCCCTATCATTAAAATATTTTTTGGCATAACTTCTTCACGCATCGGCTCATCAAGCTGTTGCCTACGCCACCGATTGCGCAATGCAATAGCTACAGAGCGTTTGGCATCATTTTGGCCAATAATAAAACGATCAAGTTCAGAAACAGTCTCACGAGGGGAAAATACAACACACATTTAAATAGCTTTCTCTAAAGAAGATAATTCTGCATCCAATGTTTCAATCGTAAAATGATCATTGGTGTAAACACAAATTTTAGCGGCAATAGCCATAGCTTTACGAGCAATAGTTTCTGCATCCAAATCCAAATCCATGAGTGCACGCGCTGCTGAAAGAGCAAAATTTCCTCCAGAGCCAATTGCCATAACCCCATCTTCTGGTTCTAAGACATCACCAAGCCCTGTTAAAGCCAAAGTTACTTTCTTATCAGCCACGAGCATCATTGCTTCGAGACGACGCAAATAGCGATCTGTTCGCCAATCTTTTGCAAGTTCTACACAGGCACGCATAAGCTGATCAGGATATTGTTCAAGCTTTGTTTCCAATCTCTCCAGTAATGTAAAAGCATCTGCCGTAGCACCTGCAAAACCAGCAATAACCACTCCGTTCTTTCCAAGACGACGCACTTTACGTGCATTGCCTTTCATAATTGTCTGTCCAAGAGAGACCTGACCATCACCGGCCATCACGACTTTTCCACCTTTTCGTACCGTAATAATTGTTGTACCATACATTATGTCTGGCTTATGTTCTGTCATAAGGAAACTCCTTAATATTAACTTTACTTTTTAATATTGTTTTCTTTTCATACAATGTAAAACTCAATTACTATTGTCCTATTTAAGAACATATACAGCAAAACACAATGATTCAGCATAACTCAATTTGTTGAAAATGGAAAAATGATATCATTGTTGTCAATGTAAATTACTGCTAAATAGCTTTATATAAACAGTTTGTGCTTTTTAGAGGAAAATTATGAAAAAAATAGCCATAGGGACCTTAGGTGGAACAATTGCAATGACTGCTGATAGTTTTGGTCACATGCAACCGACTTTAACTTCAGATAACCTTATAAAAAGTGTTCCTGATTTAAATAACGTTGCTGATATTCATGCACAAACATTAATGCAAATACCAAGTGGATCTTTATCGTTTCAAATGCTTTTTGAAATAATTAAGTGGGCAAAACAACAAATAAACGCTGGTGCAGAAGGTATTGTTTTAACACAAGGGACTGATACTCTGGAAGAAACAGCTTTTTTTCTTTCTCTTTATTGGAAGGAGGCTGAACCACTCATCATAACCGGCGCTATGCGCATGCCTCATGAAGCAGGCGCGGATGGCCCCGCCAACATTTTAGCAGCCACTCGTGTCGCAGCAGCCACACAAAGTCGTAACAGGGGCGTTCTCGTTGTCATAAATGATGCAATTCATTCACCTTATTGGCTCTATAAAAGCCATACCGTCAAAGTCGAAACATTTCAATCAGGTCTTGCAGGTGTTTTAGGAACTATTTTAGAGGGAAAACTTATTTATTTCAATGATCGAAAATTTTTTCCGACAACGTTTGATCTTCCCCAAAATCATGATCATCAAATTGCACTCCTCTATTCCTCTTTATCATCTAGTGCACAATTAATGAAACTATGCCTTGAAAGTGGGTATTATGCTGGAGCTGTTATTGCTGGTTTTGGTGCGGGGCACTGTAGTTTTCAAGAAGCAGACCTTGTACAACAATATGCACAAAAAATACCAATCATTATTGCTAGTCGTTGTTGTAATGGCTCAACAACTCGTATAACTTATGGCTATAAAGGCTCCGAAATCGATATGATTGCTTCTGGTGCTCTCATGTCTGGTTATTTATCAGCCGTAAAAGCGCGTCTACTTTTATGGGCTTTTTTGGCGCAAGGGCACTCATTAGCACAAATCCGTGCAAACTGGAATGACTGGACTATAAGTTAATGAAAAATGATCTATTATCTTAAAAGAAGAGAGCATGCAAAACAAAATTTATTTGAAAATAAAGCCGCTCTTCTGTCTGCTCTTAATCAATTGCTGCTGCAAAAAAATCTCGACAAATACAAATGATTGATACAACTATACAAAAAATTAATCAGAAAGATAATCTGGTCAAATCTGTTTCTGACCGATATTCACCCTATCGTGTTTTTACTGCACAAGAATGGTCAGAGTTTCGTGAAGACACACCTCTTACTTTGACTTTTGATGAAATTAAGCGTTTACGCTCTATTGATGATCCTATCGATCTTAAAGAAGTCCAACGCATTTATCTTTCTTTATCGCGTCTGTTATCATGCCATGTTGAAGCAGTACAGGAACTTTTCCACAAACGTCAGCAGTTTCTCCATCAAGAAGAGAGTAGAAAAACGCCCTTTATTATTGGAATTGCTGGTTCTGTAGCTGTAGGAAAATCAACCACGGCTCGCATTCTTCAAGAACTGTTGAAACGTTGGACATCTAGTCTTAAAGTTGATCTAATCACAACGGATGGTTTTCTCTATCCTAACGCAATCTTACAGCAAAAAAATCGTATGAATCGTAAAGGATTTCCTGATTCCTATGACATTAAAAAGCTGCTGTGCTTTCTTTCGGCTATAAAAGCAGGTATCGGAAATGTCCGTGCCCCACTTTACTCACATATGACCTATGATGTTCTAGAAAATCAGACAATTACCATCGATCGTCCTGATATTTTAATTGTTGAAGGTATTAATGTATTACAGGTCAGTGATCTTCCTAAAGATGGAAAAGCTATTCCTTTCGTATCAGATTTTTTTGATTTTTCAATCTATGTCGATGCCGAAACAGAAGTCATTCGTCACTGGTATTTGGAGCGCTTTAAACGTTTGCGTAAAACAACTTTTCAAAATCCTGAATCCTATTTTCATCGTTATGCCCACCTCAATGAAAAAGAAGCCTCAAAAATCGCTGAGGATCTTTGGCAAACGATTAATTTAAAAAATTTACAGGAAAATATATTGCCAACACGACCACGGTCCAATCTCATTCTACGAAAGGGAAAAAATCATTTGGTCGAATATGTCGCACTTAGACGACTATAAGGATCTCATAACTATGCAGCGCCACCACATTCATTTTACCTCAACGCGTATCGATAACAGTTGCCCTATCATCTTGGTAAACCAAAGAAATCTTGCTAACTTATCACTTGATGCGTCAACAACAGCATGGATAAAAGTTAATGACTTTACTGGAAAAGCGGGACAAATACTCTTTGTTCCTCACGAAACGGGGCATTTAAAAAAAGTTTTATTTGGAATTGGCAATAATAGCGATCCTTTTATCACAGGAGTTCTTGCTCAAAAACTTCCTGCTGGTCAATGGCATTTAGAAGGTACAACCTCTGATGAAATAAATACCTATCTTGGATTAGCATTCGGTAGCTATCAATTTAATCGCTATCGTCAAAATTCTTCTTTCAAATCATTATCCATCCATGTCAATGAGGCCGTTGATCTTAATGAACTCCAACGAATTTATGAAGCTGTCTTTTTCGTCCGTGATCTCATTAATATTCCAGCCAATGATATGACCCCTGATGCTCTCGAAAAAGAAGCTCGAAAACTAGGAAAAACCTACGGTGCTCACATCAAAAGTATTTGTGGAGATGATCTCTTAACCCATAACTTTCCGATGATTCATGCTGTAGGACGAGCAGGCAGCACTGCACCACGACTGATTGAGTTACTCTGGGGGAAAGAACATCATCCTAAAATAACGTTGGTGGGCAAAGGCGTAACTTTTGATACTGGAGGACTCGATATTAAATCAGCCAATAACATGTTGCTTATGAAAAAAGACATGGGGGGTGGAGCAAACGTTTTGGGATTGGCTAAACTTATCATGGATGCAAAATTGCCTTTCCGTCTACGTGTTTTGATTCCAGCTGTAGAAAATGCAATTTCTGCGAATGCTTACCGACCAAGTGATATCCTCAGAAGTCGTAAAGGTTTAAGTGTTGAAGTAGGTAATACAGATGCTGAAGGGCGCCTTGTCCTTGCCGATGCACTCGCCTATGGTGATGAAGAAAGTCCACAATTCATGCTTTGTATGGCTACTTTAACAGGGGCAGCGCGTATAGCATTAGGACCAGATCTTCCCGCATTTTATTGTAATGATTCAATATGGGCACAACAAATTTCTGAATCTGCTCACGCTGTCTTTGATCCTCTTTGGCAAATGCCCCTTTGGAAACCTTACCAAGAGATGTTATCATCACCAATTGCTGATCTTAACAATGTAACTGGAAACAGCTTTGCTGGTTCTATAACAGCTGCTTTATTTCTTAATTCTTTTGTTGAAAAAGCTGAACATTTTGCGCATTTTGACCTTTATGGATGGATTCCAAAAGAAAAACCAGGATACCCTATTGGTGGATCAGCACAAACTATTCGTGCCCTTTATAATATTTTTAAAAATGAAGTTTGACACACAATATCCACAAAAATGGACAATTTTGCAATTTCAAGAACAGTTGCTATCGTTTTAAATTGTGTTCTTAGTTTTGTTTGAGGATAAAAATCTTACCAATACAGCTTTCATGAGTTTGTTTAAAGGTAAGAAGTAACAAAATGGAAAGCAAAAAGATGATCTCTAAAGACCCAAGACTTCATGCATTCAGAGATGATCTAGCAGATCAACGTCTTGAAACAGAAATTACAGCTCAGCGCTTTGTTCAAGGTGAAAAAAGACGTGTTAATACAGCGGTCGCTGGACTTTTTAAAGAAAATAGTAAAAAAAGTGAAAGACAAACAGAATGCTTATTCGGAGAAGAACTTCTCATTTTTGAACAAGGGGAAACAATGTCGTGGGGACAATCACTCAAAGATGGTTATGTTGGTTATATTGATACAAAAGTTCTTTGTACATCAACCATAAAACAAACGCATGTGGTTTCAGTACCACGTACATTTAAATATTTACACGCTGACTTACGTGGACCAATAGTGTCCCCTTTATCTATGGGAAGCAAAGTCAGTGTTGTTGATGAAATTGAAGTCCGTGACACAATGTATTCTATTCTTGAAAATGGAACAGCAATCATTACGAGCCATCTCAGCCCCATTGGACGCGTATATGAAGATTATGTCACAGTTGCAGAAACCTTTATCCGTACACCTTATCTTTGGGGTGGTGTCAGCGGTTTTGGAATTGATTGTTCGGGACTCATTCAGCTCTCTATGATGATGACCGATCAAATAGTTTTACGTGATACCGATATGCAGCAAGAAACTATAGGCAGTCCTCTTACAGATACTGATAAACTTCAACGAGGCGATTTAATTTTTTGGAAAGATCATGTTGCTATTATGGTCGATCACGCAAATATTATTCACGCAAATGGTTTTTCTATGGACGTTATGATTGAGCCATTGGAAAAATCAATTACGCGTATCGCTAAAAAAAATCAATATCCCATCGCAAAACGCCGTCCAATTCAAGAAACTTCATGCATGCCTCCTATAAAAAATTAATTGAATGTTTTATTATACAATATATTGATTTATAAGGATAATTATCCATCATTCACTCTGCGTCAAGCATTCTAAATATCGTAAAATTTTTTATTTCAAATCTGTTTTTATGTTGGATCAATCAAAGCCGCTTGTCTGTTCATCACAAGCGTAATTGATGTATAAGTAAAAATGATTATGAAAAGAAAAATATTCCTTCTGAATGCCCTCAAATGCCAAGAGCTATCGTAATATTGGGACCAGCTTACTTCTTCATAAGCGTAAAGATAGTGGCGCTCAATAGATTTTACATTATTTCCATAGGGGCTTTAACGTTATATCATTCCGGCACCGTCGCGAAATGGGCTTTGGAGCATTGCGAGGTGCCTCTTTTAAAAAAGCTCGTGAATATGCAACACAATGCCATTCTACATTACGTAAAGAACGTACCCCTCTTAATCAAAAGCAACATTTTTTGAAATTTTTCCTATTATCGATATCTCATGAAATAAATACCCCTTATACCTCTCAGTGCACCCAAACCCATCTCACAATGATACACGTGAAAAGTATAACATACATTGTCTACCACTATCTTTATACTTATGAATCGTGTAAAGACATCGTTATACACTTTGCCAATTCTCAATGTTGCGATAACCCTTGGCTATTGGAGAGTGTTCTTTCAGCACGTATTTTATTTCTTTCTTAAATAATTTTATCCACATAACCCTCCCCGCTTGGAACGTGCAAAAGAATGGTTTTGATTAATTTAACATAAAACAGATTTGAAATGAGAAAGTTTTTTACGACTCTGGACTTCCCCATTCAACATAAAAAATTATAAATTATCATTTTAAATCAATATATTGAATTATATTTTCTTCTTATAACACATTAAAGAAGATGATTTTTCAATACCTGAACCAATGGTTTATCAGCATCAGGCATAGAGTATTTATCAAGATCATTAATAAAAACCCATTCTAAATTTTGCCCCTCTCGTCCTTGCGCAACACCCTCATAATGGTCACAAAGATACAATGGCATTAAGAGATGAAATGTTTTATAGTTATGACTTGCAAATGTTAAAGGGTGTAAATTATTTGGTTGAACATAAATACCAAGCTCTTCCTCTAATTCACGAATCAATGATGCTTCCGGAGTTTCACCTTGCTCAACCTTGCCACCAGGAAACTCCCATAAACCAGCCAGTGATTTTCCTTCAGGACGCTGTGTAAGCAAAACACGATTATTCTGATCGAACAATGCGCATGCAACAACAAGAAGAATAGAACTTTTCATACACATATCACTCCCCAATAGGGAATATAAAAATAACTGACTTTCCTATCATATCCCCTCTGCTCCTAAAAGAGCTCACATACCCCATTTGCTCTGAAAAATAATAAGCTGTTAAATATAAAGTGCATCCATTAACTTCTGTAATCGCTATTGATCATAACGTACTCTTTTGTTAAATCGCAAGACCAAACCGTCGCCGTGCTCTTACCCAAACCGATATCAACACGAATTGTGATGTGTTTACCTTGCATATAAGCACCTATTGTCTCTTCACAATACTCAGGATCTCGTACGCCATTCACGGCCACACGATGCTCACCAAACCAAATCGTCAATAGATCACGATCGACTTCAACACCGGCCTTCCCAACTGCCATAACGACCCGCCCCCAATTCGCATCTTCACCGGCAATAGCCGTTTTTACGAGCGGTGAATTTGCAATTGATAAAGCAATAGTTTTAGCTGCATTGTTTGTTGTAGCGCCCATCACATTAACCTCAATTAAATGACGAGCACCTTCACCATCACAAACAACTTGTAGTGCAAGTTCATGCAGAAGTGCACTCAATTGTTTCACAAAAACCCTATAACGCGGATCAGATTTACTTGTAAGACATGGAAAATGTTCTTTTCCTGTCGCAAACAACATAAGCGTATCTGAAGTTGAGGTATCGCTATCAACAGTAATTGAATTGAAAGAACCCTCAACTGCCTCTGATAACATGGATTGGAGTGCATCCGAAGAAATAGTCGCATCACTAACCACAAATGACAGCATTGTCGCCATATCTGGTGCAATCATACCAGAACCTTTTGCAATTCCATTAATGGTAACACGCTCTCCCCCACAGTCAAAAGTGCGCGTCGCAAGTTTTGGAAATGTGTCCGTTGTCATTATGGCTTTTGCAGCTTCCAACCAATTGCCCTCTTCTGCTGTCTCTGCCATACTTGGTAAAAGATTGACAATACCCGATGCATCCATTGGCTCACCAATAACACCCGTAGAAGCTATAAAAATTTCATCTTCTCTAACCTTTAAAGCGTTCGCTGCTGCACAAATAATTGCATCGGTTGTGTGCTTTCCTTTGCTTCCTGTAAAAGCATTTGCATTTCCAGAATTCACAACAACACCCCTCGCAACCCCATGAGGAAGCGATGCACGACAATGCTCTACAGGGGCAGATGGACATTTTGAACGAGTAAAAACACCGGCCACACTCACTGGCTTATCGAATATGATGAAAAGAAGATCTGTACGATCTTTATATTTAATCCCAGCTTCAGCTGTTGCTATCCGTACACCAGATAATGGAGAAAGCTCTTGGATCTTTTGAGGCGACAAAGGAGAGATTTTCAAAACCACAATATGCTTTCTATAAAAAAATGAAATGATTGCAGATCAATAACCTCTCATAGAAAACTGCTAGGCTTTTTGAACAAAACTAACCTAGCAAATTATCTATTAAAGAGGCTATCTACTTATTTTTCCTAGCTATTCCGTATCTTCTTCATCTGATGTCTCATCGGGAAGTAGCGTCCCATTTTGATGAAGCGATTCCATGATTTTGGTAACATTAGGATCAGGGTATTTCACATCTATCTTGCTACGCAAATCAACAATCAGTTCTTGATAGCGCTTTTTTATTAGCTGTGTCCGCAACATCTCTTTAACATCATCAAATGCAGGCGGTTGTTTTACACGACGATCTTCTAATTTAATAATATGCCAACCAAAAGGACTTTCAACGGGTTGTTTTGTGTATTCGCCAACTTTCAAACCAAATGCGGCATCTTCAAAAGGCTTGACCATTTGACCATGGCTAAAATAACCAAGATCACCCCCAACGGCAGCAGAACCATCTGTTGAACTTTTCTTTGCAATCTCTTCAAAATTTTCGCCTTTATTTAAATGCTTAATGATAGCTTCTGCTTCTTTTCTCGTTTTGACCAAAATATGACGCGCTTTAACCTCATCCTCTTTAGGTAAAGCAGCAACTTCTTGCTTATAAAGAGCTTCCAAATCAGTATCCGATATTTTATCAACAATCTCCTGTTTAAAATAAAGCTGTTGAAGAACATTGTCACGCATGACTGCCATACGTTTATCGTAAACTTCTGTCTTATCAAGACCCTTGCTTCTTGCTGCTTTTGCGAGTGCCTGCATATCTAAATAAGCTTTTAAAACCATCATACGGCGTTGTTCATCAGGAAAACGTGCTAAATTAGGATTTATTTCAAGCGCTAAATCATCCAATTGGCCTGCTGTAATATTTTTCCCATCAATAACCGCCATAACATGAGAAGGAGAAACGGCTTTTTCAGAAGCTTTCTCTAAAGTCTTTAAATCACTCGACGATGAATTCAAACCTTCTTGAGCACTCACCCCTAAACTTGTACTTGCCAATAAAGTTGATGCTAAAAAAAGCGTGATAAAGTTAAATTTCATAAATATACTCCTTAAAAATGAAGGCAGGTTCAAGATTCCAATTTTCTTTACCATAACACTTTAATCTTTAAACATAGAGAAATAAATTAGTAATTTTATTTTAAAAAAGTATAAAATCATCCTTTTATCTCAGTTTCTCCAATCCTATCTAATGCAGATGAAAAACATGATAATAGAGAAAAATGACATATTGTATCTTAAATTACTTTGTATTGTATCAGTTAAATAGCATACTTAAAGTTGACATAAAGCGCTTAGCCTCTTATCTCTACTTTACAATTAGAGTGAAAAATTGCACACCAGCAAGTATAATGGTACCATCTGCATTTCATGATGTCTCCAATGATATCAGACAACCTGAAGGAAATGTAGAGTATGGGGAGAGCATATGAATTTCCCAACAAGAGTGACAACAATTAAAAGAAAGGGCCAGAGATGGTCAGTTTAGGTGTTTTTGCCCGTAAGTTTTTTGGTTCAGCTCATGAGCGACATCTCAAAGCACTCCGCCAAAAAGTTGCACAAATTAATGCTTTGGAAGAACAATTCCTAAAATTAAGTGATGAGCAGCTTTGCCAAAAAACAGATGCCTTTCGTAAACGTCTTAGTGAAGGTGAAAGTGTTGATTTGCTCTTACCAGAAGCTTTCGCGACTGTTCGTGAAGCCGCAAAACGTGTTTATGACATGCGTCCTTTTGACGTACAACTTATTGGTGGAATGGTCCTTCACGACTGCGGCATAGCTGAAATGCGTACTGGTGAAGGTAAAACCTTAATGGCAACTCTACCAATTTATCTCAATGCATTGGAAGGTAAGGGCGTTCATGTTGTGACAGTAAACGATTATCTCGCCAGTCGTGATGCTGAAACAATGGGAAAAATTTTTAGTTTTCTAGGACTTACAACAGGCGTGATTCTTCATGATCTTGATAGTGATGCCCGCCGAGAGGCCTATGCATGCGACATCACCTATGCCACAAATAATGAACTAGGTTTTGATTATTTGCGTGATAATATGGCCTTCGATCGTAGTCAAATGGTCCAACGTGGACATCATTACGCAATTGTCGATGAAGTTGATTCGATTCTTATTGATGAAGCCCGTACCCCCCTTATTATTTCTGGTCCTCTAGAAGATCGTACTGACTTCTATAACCTTATTGATACATTTATTCCTGCCTTAACTCCAGAAGACTATGAAATAGACGAAAAACAAAAAACAACGACATTTACCGAAGTTGGTACTGAAAAAATTGAAAAAATGCTCGAACAAGCTGGGCATCTTAAAGGTGAGAGTCTTTATGACATAGAAAATGTCGCTATCGTTCATCATGTCAATAATGCTCTAAAAGCTCATAAACTGTTTGCTCGCGATAAAGATTACATTGTTCGCAATGATGAAATCGTTATTATTGACGAATTTACAGGGCGAATGATGCCTGGGCGGCGTTATTCTGAAGGACTTCATCAAGCGTTAGAAGCTAAAGAGCATGTTGCTATTCAACCAGAAAACCAGACACTTGCTTCCATCACTTTCCAAAATTACTTCCGTATGTATAGGAAATTATCTGGCATGACTGGAACTGCAACAACAGAAGCCGAAGAATTCAGAAATATTTATGGTCTTGACGTTGTCGAAATCCCTACAAATTTGCCAATACAACGTATTGATGAAGATGATGAGATTTATCGAACAGCAGAAGAGAAATATCGGGCAATTGTGCGTGATATCCGTCAAGCGCACGAAAAAGAACAGCCTATTCTTGTTGGAACAACCTCTATTGAAAAGTCAGAACAATTGGCAGAGCGTTTGCGAAAAGAAGGCATTACCGATTTTAGAGTCTTAAATGCTCGCTATCACGAACAAGAAGCATATATCATTGCGCAAGCAGGCGTTCCTAGAGCTCTCACCATTGCAACCAACATGGCAGGACGCGGTACGGATATACAGCTTGGTGGTAATGTTGAAATGCGCATCCGACAAGAGTTACAGGATATCCCCGAAGGTCCAGAGCGAACAGCTAAAATTGAAGAAATAAAAAAAGATGTTCAGAAGCTTAAAGAAAAAGCTTTAGCGGCTGGAGGGCTTTACGTTATCGCTACTGAACGTCATGAAAGCCGTCGTATTGATAACCAGCTTCGTGGACGTTCTGGTCGCCAAGGCGATCCTGGTCGCTCAAAATTCTTTCTCTCTCTTCAAGATGATCTTATGCGTATCTTTGGCTCTAACCGTATGGATGGTATGCTGCAAAAACTTGGATTGAAAGAAAATGAAGCTATTATCCATCCATGGATTAATAAAGCCCTTGAAAAAGCACAAAAAAAGGTCGAAGCACGGAACTTTGAAATTCGTAAAAATCTGCTAAAATATGATGATGTCATGAATGATCAACGCAAGGTTATTTTTGAACAGCGTATGGAGGTCATGAACGCAGATGATTTATCAGAAATGATCCTTGAAATGCGCAATGAAGTCGTAGAGGATCTCGTAGAGGCTTATATTCCATCAGGGACATATTCTGAAAAATGGGATGCAAAAACTCTTGAAGAAGAGCTTCAACAACTCTTTAATCTTGAGCTTCCAGTGGAAGAATGGGCAAAAGAAGATGGAATTGCCGAGGAGCAAATTCTAGAGCGTATATCAGATGCTGTTACAAAACTTGAAAATGAGCGTACTGAACGATATTCTCCAGAAGTTATGGCTTATTTTCACAAAGCAGTATTGCTTGAAACTATTGACACGTTATGGCGTGAACATCTGGTGAGTTTAGACCATTTGCGTTCTGTTGTTGGTTTTCGTGGTTATGCGCAGCGGGATCCGCTCAATGAATATAAGACAGAATCATTTGAACTCTTTCAAAGTATGTTGAGAAATTTGCGCCGAATTGTCACTTCTAAGCTTATGCGCTTTGAAATCATTCAACACCCCACAGAACCGACCATACCTGAGCAAACTGATGCTGCTTCTTCTGTCTTTAATGATCAAAGTCAAGAAAATGCTCCCACCTTATCGGCACGATCACAAGAAAATAGATTTGTTAATCCACAAGATCGTGACCCTAACGATATAACCACATGGGGAAAAGTTGGACGTAATGAGCGTTGTCCTTGCGGTTCAGAGAAAAAATACAAACACTGTCATGGAGCCTTTATTTGAAAAGCAAATTATGCAAATGAATAAAAAGCGAAATTATGAGCAAGAATTGCGCACCGCTGGTTTAAGAGTAACACGTCAACGACGAGTTATTCTTGATATTTTGACTGATACAAATGATCATCCCAATGCATTTGAAATTTTTCAGCGTGCAAACAAAATAGATTCGAATATTTCACTCTCAACTGTTTATCGAACCATGAAAATATTAGAAGGAAATGGAACAATTCATCGCCATAGCTTTAGTGGTGGTCCATCTCGTTTTGAGCAAGCAGATGGGCAACATCATGATCATCTCATTGATATAGAAACAGGACAAGTCATCGAGTTTCATTCTGATGTTATTGAAAAGCTACAAGAGGAAATTGCAAAATCTCTTGGCTATGATATTATTCATCACCGCCTTGAACTTTACGGAAAAAAAAACTCTTAAAAAAGTGATCATATATCATTAGATAAAAGACCTCAGGCAAATCAAATTTTATAAAAATTTACCTTTAAAATATAATAGTTTTCATTGGCAAAAAAAAAGAATTGCTTTATTACCCCTCTTTGTATGATGCTATACGGTAATTCATTGCCAATATTATAACAAAAAATCATTGCAACAAAATATTATAAAAAATTGTATTATAAAAAATTAGGCCAATATTATCATGGTTTCCTTGCCACAAGATCGTATGAGACAGCTTGAAAAGCGCTTTGAAATAATTGAAAGCCAAATGACGACGAATCCAAATGCTGAAACATATGTTAAATTAGCTTCTGAATATGCAGAACTACAACCCGTTATTGCCTCTATACGCGCATTAAATGCTCTTTACGAAGAGATTACAGAATTAGAAACGATTATCAACGATAAACAAACAGATATAGAGATGCGTAATCTTGCCCAAGAAGAGCTACCATCGTTATATAAAAAAGTAGAGCAATTTGAAAAAGAACTCCAGATTCTGCTTTTGCCTAAAGATGTTGCTGATGAAAAAAACGCTATTGTTGAAATTCGTGCAGGAACGGGTGGATCAGAAGCAGCACTTTTTTCCGGTGATCTTTTCCGCATGTATGAACGTTATGCCCATGCTCACCATTGGAAAGTAGAAGTTATTTCACTTAGTGAGGGGGAAGTTGGCGGATATAAAGAGATTATTGCTACCATTTCAGGAAAAGGTGTCTTTTCTAAATTGAAATATGAATCAGGGGTTCATCGTGTGCAACGCATCCCTGAAACAGAAACAGGTGGACGTATCCATACATCTGCTGCTACCGTTGCTGTGCTTCCAGAAGCTGAAGATATTGATATTGATATTCGTCCTGAAGATATTCGTATCGACACAATGCGTGCATCCGGAGCAGGAGGACAGCATGTTAATACAACGGATTCAGCTGTTCGTATCACGCATATTCCAACAGGAATTATGGTCGTACAAGCAGAAAAATCACAACATCAAAACCGAGCAAGAGCCCTTCAAATTTTACGGGCACGCTTATTCGATATCGAACGACAAAAAGCGGAAAGTGAACGTTCAGCTTCTCGTAAAAGCCAAGTTGGTTCTGGTGATCGCTCAGAACGTATTCGTACCTATAATTTTCCACAAGGACGTGTCACGGATCACCGTATTAATCTAACCTTGTATAAGCTTGATCGCATTCTAGAGGGAGATCTTGATGAGCTTCTTCATGCACTCATCTCAGATCATCAAACAACACTGCTGATGGAAATGGATAATAATTGAGCAAATATTCTTTCAAGAATGTCATCCAACAAATGCAAGAAAAATTGCGCACGAAAGGAATTGCTGAAGCCGATCTCGATGCGAAAATACTCGTTGAATGGATAACAGGAATAAATGCTGCTGAAAGAATTTCTAAACCAGATATGCATCTATCTTCTGAGCATATTATACAAATAGAACAAGCTTTACAACGGCGTATTGCAGGCGAACCCGTTTACCGTATTATAGGAGCACGAGAATTTTATGGTATATCTTTTACATTGTCTCAAGAGACGTTAGAACCTCGCCCTGATACAGAAACGCTGATAGATCTTGTTCTCCCTTTTCTCCAAAAACAGGTCGAAAATTCGAGAAAAACAACATTCCTTGATATGGGAACAGGAAGTGGCGCCATTGCTATTGCACTCCTTAAACAAATTCCCCAATCCTATGCGGTGGCAGTCGATATTTCTGAAGATGCCCTTAGAACAGCAAAAAAAAATGCAAAAAATGCTGAAGTAGCACACCGCTTCACACCTCTTCTTAGCGACTGGTTTGATTCTGTCGCAGATCGCTTTGATTTTATTGTTTCCAATCCACCTTATATTCCCGTAAAAGATATCAAAAAACTTGCAAAAGAAGTGCGCTTACATGACCCATTGCGCGCTCTGATAGGAGGAGAAGATGGACTTGATTTTTATCGAAAACTCGCCCATGAAGCAGCCAACTACTTAAAAGAAAACGGCTGTATCGCTGTTGAAATTGGTTTCTCTCAAGAAAATGAAGTCTGCAATTTGTTCGAAAAAAATGGTTTTCAATGTTTAGAAGTGCGCAAAGATCTAAGTGGAATACCCCGCGCACTTCTATTTGCATGCAAACATTAAAATTCCCAATCATCATCCGTGGTAGCAACCGCCTTGCCGATGACATAAGAAGAACCTGCCCCTGAAAAAAAGTCGTGATTTTCGTCAGAGTTTGGTGATAAAGCTGCCAAAATAGCGGGATTAACACGACAAACCTCAGGGGGGAAAAGAGCTTCAAAACCTAAATTCATTAAAGCCTTGTTTGCATTATAATGAAGAAAAATTTTAACATCTTCTGTCAATCCAAGCGCATCATAAAGATCTTCAGTATATTTGCACTCAATGTTATAAAGATCAAAGAGCAGGTTAAAAGCAAAATCTTTAATTTCTTGTCTTTTGGCTTCATCAAGCTTTGCAAAGCCCAATTGGAATTTATAACCTATATAATAACCATGGACTGCTTCATCACGAATGATTAGTCGAATGAGGTCTGCTGTATTGGTCAACTTAGCGCGACTGGCCCAATACATGGGCAAATAAAAACCAGAATAAAATAAAAAGCTTTCCAGCAAAGTCGAAGCAATTTTTTTCTTAAGTGGATCATTTGCTTCATAACGCTCAAGTACTAATCTAGCCTTTTTCTGCAAATGAATATTTTCTTCTGACCATCTAAACGCGTCATCAACTTCTACCGTCGAACAAAGGGTTGAAAAAATAGAGGAATAAGAACGTGCATGAACCGCTTCCATGAAGGCAATATTCGTCAAAACTGCCTCCTCATGCTCTGTTATCGCATCAGCCAGAAGCGAAATGGCTCCTACAGTGTTTTGAATTGTATCTAAAAGCGTTAGTCCTGTAAAAACACGAATTGTCAATTTACGTTCTTCATCCGTTAAGCTTGACCATGAGGGAATGTCATTGGAAAGTGGAACCTTCTCAGGTAACCAAAAATTCCCAGTTAAGCGATTCCATACTTCAAGATCCTTCTCATCATGTAATCTATTCCAATTAACAGCGCACACAACAGGATTTTTGGTTGTAATCTTTGTCATATGATGATCTCCTATAAACTGCAAGAAACACAGCCATCAACTTCCGTTCCACTTAATGCTACTTGCCGTAACCGTACATAGTAAATACTCTTGATACCCTTTTTCCAAGCATAAATTTGTGCGCGGTTAATATCACGTGTGGTCGCTGTATCAGGAAAAAATAATGTTAATGAAAGACCTTGATCAACATGCTGTGTTGCAGCAGCATAGGTATCTATAATTTTTTCAGGGCCAATCTCATAAGCATCTTGGTAAAAATTCAAATTCGTATTATCCATATAAGGAGCGGGATAATAAACGCGCCCAATTTTTCCCTCTTTGCGAATTTCAATTTTTGAAGCAATTGGATGAATAGAAGAAGTGGCATGATTAATATAGGAAATAGATCCCGTAGGTGGAACTGCCTGCAAATTGCGGTTATAAAGCCCATACTCAATAACTAATTTTTTGAGTTCCTGCCAATCCTTTTGATCTGGGATAACAATATTATTCCGTGCAAAAAGCTCTTGCACAAGCGCAAATTGCGGTTTCCATTCTTTTTCAATATATTTTTCGAAAAAACTTCCATCTGCATAAGCTGATTTTTCAAACCCTGCAAACATTTCTTGACGTTCGTGCGCAATTAAATTGGAAGCCCGTATGGCATGATATGTCACAATATAAAAATAGATATTGGTAAAATCAATCGCTTCTGGAGACCCATAATAGATCTGCTCACGCGCTAGAAACCCATGCAAATTCATTTGTCCCAAACCAATCGCATGACTTTCAGCATTGCCTTTCGCAATGGAAGGCACACAGGCAATATTGCTCATATCCGAAACAGCAGTAAGAGCACGAACAGCAGATTCCACGGTCTGTCCAAAATCAGGACTTTCCATTGCTTTGGCAATATTCATGGATCCAAGATTACAGGATATATCACTTCCAATCGTGCGATAAGTTAAATCTGTCTCCAGTTCACTCGCCTCACTCACTTGCAAAATTTCTGAACATAAATTGCTCATACTTATGCGCCCAGCTATCGGATTCGATCGATTAGCAGTATCCTCAAATAAAATATAGGGATAACCGGACTCAAATTGAATTTCCGCTAATGTCTGGAAAAAAACGCGTGCACTTATTTTCTTTTTACGAATCTTTGCATTATCAACAAAAGAACGATAATGCTCCGTTAAAGAAATATCGCTAAAAGGCTTACCTGTCACACGCTCGATATCATACGATGAGAAGAGATACATATCCTCATTATTCCGTGCAAGCTCAAAAGTAATATCAGGAATAACGACACCAAGCGAAAGCGTTTTAATTCTAACTTTTTCATCAGCATTTTCACGCTTTGTATCCAAAAATTTCATAATATCTAAATGATGAGCATGCAAATAAACAGCTCCAGCCCCCTGTCGTGCCCCAAGCTGATTGGCATAAGAAAAAGAATCTTCCAAGAGTTTCATCACCGGTAAAACACCTGAGGACTGATTTTCTATTTGCTTAATTGGTGCCCCTGCTTCCCGCAAATTCGTTAAACAAAGCGCCACACCTCCACCACGTTTTGAAAGCTGCAAAGCCGAATTAACCGCACGACCTATCGATTCCATATTATCTTCAACACGTAGCAAAAAACACGAAACCAATTCACCTCGTTGTTTTTTTCCAGCATTTAAAAATGTCGGTGTTGCCGGTTGAAAACGTCCTGTAATAATTTCATCCACAAAATTTTCAGCAAGAGCTTTATTCCCTTGTGCCAAATATAAAGCTACAAGACAGACGCGATCTTCATAACGTTCAAGATAACGTTTCCCGTCAAAAGTCTTCAGTGTATAGCTGGTATAATACTTAAATGCGCCTAAAAAGGTAGGAAAACGAAACTTAAATGCATAAGCACGTTTAAAAAGTTTTTTAATAAAAGAAAAATCATAAAGCTCAAATAAAGCTTTTTCATAATAACCTTCTTCTATTAAGTAATCTATTTTTTCCTTCAGGTTATGAAAAAAAACTGTATTTTGATTAACATGCTGAAGAAAATATTGCCGTGCGGCAAGCCGATCCATATCAAATTGAATATGACCATTTTCATCATAAAGATTAAGCATTGCATTCAGCGCATGATAATCAGTAATCTGATCCGATTTCTGCGATTGTCCTATACCAATTGTTTCCAAAATATTTCCAATCCCTTTTTTACATAAATAACGTCTTCATCAGTTCCACGCAGCTCAAAACGATAAAGGCAAGGTACACAACATTTTTCAGCAATAATTTTACTTGCTAAATTATAATAGCGACCAAAATTACGATTCCCACCGCCAATAACACCACAAATTAATTTTCGGTTCTCAGCTTCATTAAGAAACTGGACAACGGCTTTCGGCACTGCCCCTCTTCCTTCACCATCTGCATATGTAGGAACAACCAGTACATAAGGTTCACCAACCAATGCAGAAGGCTTTCTTTTATCAATTTTGAAGAGTCGTTGACCAAGCTGCGAGACAAAATGCTGTGTATTACCCGTTGCACTCGAATAATAAACAATAAGCCCCATTAAGCACAAAGACCACTAATCATATCTGGTCTAAAACCAGACCAATGATTTTCACCACAAACAACGACAGGAACCTGACGATACCCCAGAGATTGAACAAAACTGTATGCTTGTTCATCACAGGAAATATCAACAACACGATAACGAATGCCTTTTGCATCAAAAGCGCGGCGTGTAGCATCACATTGGACACAAGATGGTTTACTATAAATAGTGATCGACATTTTCTTCAACTTTCACAATTCCAAACAATCAACCCTCAAAGGTCAATCTAATAATTTTATAGGTACTCAAGAATAACAAAAAATAGAAATTGTACGCAAAGCATGTGGTTATTTTTCAAATAGTACACAGCTTCCTGAATATAACAGAATTCCTCATCAAATAACTTCAAAGACTATGATGAGAATAAGAGATTATTCTACAACTTAAATGGCAAAGTCCCCTAGTTATAAAATAATCTTTTGCTTGCATTACAATTCCCTCCTGCTGTCTAAAAAACTAACGTTCTAAACTACCGTTTTCCAAGAGCTCTGTTTTACTCTTTTACGGCAAAAATCAATTACAAAAATGAAAGGGAATCCTTCCAAAAGAGATCCTTCAGCAAAAATACTGCTATACCCTTGGTCAATAAACTCTTTACAATAATGGAAATAACTTAGATACCAAACGAAACACACTAACACCCTCTCTTGTGCTTATTTAGAATCACCAATCATTTTGATACTATATATAGTATATACTCTCTCTCTTTCGTCAAGGTGAATTCAATTATTATTTTTAATTTTCCACGATCTTCCCACTAAAATTTTCAGTACTCAAAACTATGTAATAATATAACATTTTGTTGACAAACGTTATATTATTACATAGTTTCCAAAATAATAAGCAACGATGGTAAAAAATATGGATCTGCTCTTCAATAAGACAACATTAGGCTATAGGAATAGAATAGCAATAAAGAACTTTTCAGCAAAGTTAAAAGCTGGTTCATTGGTCGCAATAACAGGTGATAATGGCGCTGGAAAATCGACACTGCTAAAAGCCATCGCCGGATTGATTAAACCTCTTAAGGGAAAAATTATAAAACAAAAAAAAAGTCGCATTGCTTATCTTGCTCAGCAATGTGATATAGATCAAACATTTCCAATTGATGTGAAAACGCTTGTAAAAACAGGACTGTGGTCTTTTTGTGGATTATGGAAAAATCAGCGCCCTTATGATTCTAAGATTCAAAATGCGCTTAAAATGGTTGGGCTTACAGAACTCGCACCCCGTTCACTTGAAACATTATCAGGCGGGCAATTACAACGCGCTCTTTTTGCGCGTATCATTGTGCAAGATGCCAATATTATTTTGCTTGATGAACCTTTCAATGGTGTAGATCATAGTACCCAAAAAGACCTTCTTGCACTGATCACATACTGGCAACAGCAAGGACGCACAATTCTCACCGCACTCCATAACCCTCTCATCGTGCAAGAATTTTTCCCCCAAATGATTCAAATTGATCAACAAAACGCCTTTTATGGAGAAACAACACAGTTTTTAAACAACACCATTCATCACGTTATGCCACCTCTCTCATCCAATTCTTTCCCTGTTAGCGCACAAAAACAAAATCTTCCCATCAATGATCCTCTCTTTCTTAGGTTATAAGACGTGTATGCATTTTTTCTTGCCCCCTTTGTTGATTTCCAATTTATGCAAAACGCCCTTATCGGTTCTATTTTCCTGTCTATTAGCGCTTGTCCTGTTGGTGTGTTTTTGATGCTCCGTGGAATGAGCTTGACAGGAGATGCTATCTCTCATGCCATTCTTCCTGGTGTTGCAACTGCTTTTCTGATTTGTGGTTTTTCCCTCATATCTATGACACTTGGTGGCATCTTCGCTGGTCTTATTGTTGCTTTAGCAACCATTTTGATTTCACGAAACAGCTTTCAGAAAGAAGATGCATCCATGACCGTCTTTTATCTTATTGCACTCGCGGCAGGTGTCATTATTATCTCACTGAAAGACTCAACAATTGAGCTGCTTCATCTCTTATTCGGATCGGTTCTTGCACTTGATGCACAAGCCCTTTGGTTAATCGCTACTATAATGCTGATTACACTATGCAGCCTTTGTATTTTTTGGCGTGCACTCGTTTTAGAAAGCTTTGACCCCCTCTTTTTTAAATCACTCTCTCCATTGAGTAAATATATTCATATTTCATTGCTTGGACTTGTGGTGTTGAATCTGGTTGGAGGCTTTCAATCACTAGGAACATTACTCTCCGTTGGCATTATGATGATTCCAGCCATTACAGCCCGTTTTTGGTTTTCACGGCTAGGCCCTATTTGCGCGCTTTCCACTCTTTTTGGAATCATTTCTAGCGTATGTGGTCTTCTGCTTTCTTTTCATCTTTCACTTCCCTCCGGCCCTGCTATCATCATTGCCGCAGGATTTATTTATCTTGTTTCCTGTTTGATAAGTCCACGTGGCTTTATTGTAACATGGTTTCCCCACCTCTTTTATACCTCCTCACTTTAAGGAAAAAAATGTGCCTAAGTTTGCTCAAAAATTTGCTCTTCTTGGAGCTTTATTGCTTGCCCTTTCTCCATTTTCTGCTTCTGCACACAATAAAATCAAAGTTGTTGCGAGCTTTTCTATTCTCGCAGATCTCGTCAAAAATGTAGGAGACAACCATATCTCTATGACCACTTTTGTAGGTCCCAATGCGAATACCCACACTTATGAACCTACCCCCCATGATGCTCAAGCTCTTAGAAATGCTCAAATTATTTTCATCAACGGGCTTCATTTAGAAGGATTTATTGATCGCCTCATTACAGCAAGTGGTACAAAAGCACTTCTTGTCGAAGTTAGCGCTAACATTCCCTCCCTCAAAATGAAAAATCAAGAACATAATGCCCATCACCACCACAGCGTTATTGATCCACACGCTTGGCAAACCATTCCCAATGTCAAAATCTATGTGAAGAATATCGCTGCTGCTTTTTGTAAAATCGATCCACAATCCTGCACCAGCTACAAAAAAAATGCCGAAACCTACATTCAAAAACTTAAAATAGCACAAGATACCCTGAAAACAAAAATTGCTACTATTCCTAAAGATAAACGTATCATTATCACATCTCATGACGCCTTTGGCTATTTTGCCAAGGAATATGGTTTTACTATCCTTGCCCCTCAAAGTGCTTCAACAGAAGCTGAAGCATCCGCAGCCGATGTTGCTAAACTTATCAAACAAATTAAAGCGAATAAAGCAGCTGCACTATTCGTTGAAAATATCTCTAATCCCCGTCTCATAAAACAGATTGCAAAAGAAACAGGTTTAACAATTGGTGGAACACTTTATTCTGATGCATTGTCAAACAAAAATGGTCCAGCAGCAACTTATCTCGATATGATGGAACATAATGTGAATACCATCATTGATGCCATCACAAAACATTAAGATCTTCTACAAAAGAGATAAAAAAGAGTTCATAAAATCGTAAGTCTATGATTATATTACTAATGATGCCCAACATCTATAATTGATAACATTGATATGAAATAAAGTGACTTTTACAGAGAAATTTATATTCAATAGATTCTAAGATAGATAAAGTAAGTGGATTTATTACCTCATGGTGCCCAAATCATTAGCAGTAGCACTCTACTTTTCAATGATTCTTTTACAATAACTCTCGACACTTGAAACGATTCATAAGAAGCATTTGGTGTCTCTTTCTTAAAATATTTTTATCTATCCAACTCCATTTATAACATGCAAGTGGGATTAGCGTATGAATAAAAACCACTTGAAGAAAAAATGCCTCTTCTAAAGAGTCTCAATACAATAATTGTTGCAATGTTGGAGACTGAAAGAGAGTATGATGATGTCCCCAGCTTGCACTTTTATAAGCATAAAGATGGCGATACACTGTGGATTTTATGTTATACCACTCATAAAAGACTGCGTGAAAAAATAGTTGGAACAACCTTGCAAGATATTTTTTAAAACAAGTGCGTGAATTGGCAACCCAATAGCCTTCTGTTTAGGTATTCTGTTTTGTATGAGAGGTGCAACTCTATTCAAAGAACGTAATAAAAAAATGTGTTCAGCAATGCGTAATCTCCATTATGTAAGAGACATTGGCTCAGATTTTTTTTTGAAAATCGCAATACTAAATTAAAAGATGAGGCTAAAGATAGAAACTATTTTTTATCTTGATGCTTTCATATTCTCCCTAAATTAAGCTGTCTCCTCATTTTAGAAATTACATAAGAAGACAAGCTTATTCCACTCTGACATACAAAAACTGAATACAGCACCGAACCGTCTTCATATTTGTCTCAAACATACTGCTGTATAAAGTTTAGGTTGATTTATAAGCAACAAAAAAGCACGCGCTTTATAAGAAAGTAATATCATAAAACCATTAATAGACTGGCAATATATTGAAAAAATATACCAGATTTTATAAAATGCTTTGCAAAACAATAATATAACTGTCTTTGTCTCTGCTGATTCTTATAGGTGTTCGCACCAATCCCTTATGTTATATTCATAAAGATCTGTTTTAGGATGATCTATAGGCAATTTTTAACTCAAGACTATAGAAAGATCGATGAGATGTTACAGATGTGTTTCATCTGCTTTTATCGTTAACAGTCATGAAAATTCTAAAACAAGCACGCCTTCTATATCTCAGTGATTTTTTTGCAACTTATCAGATACCCTCGCTGAGAATTGCATAGTGATTTACATGAGAAAAAATAAACTTGTAGCATGCGCGCATAGGTTTCTCTCTAATTTATGTGATTGGTAGAAAAAACAAATGCTTCTTATAGGAGCTCTGAAATCATTTTAGATCATATGGTTAGCGGTAAAATAGAATGCGCCTATTCTCGTACAGACTATTTAGAACAGCGTCGTATTTTGTGGATCAAATAGACTTCTTATGTTAGGGATCAAAGCTAAGATATGGGGTGCATCCTCCCTTATCTGTGACGCATTTTTCTCTCTATTTCTCTCATTTACTTTTTATAAGATACATAAATTATTACATCAAGAAACATATGATAATATGTTGTTTTTTATAATGAAAATGATGTTTGAAAATAATATTCTTCTTACAGACCGTGAAACCGCAAAATTTTTTCATATAAATGTTTTGACATTCTCAGCGCCATGGGACAATGGATCATTACCAAAACTATTAAAATTTTGTTTTTAATCCCGCCGGTTACAACCTGATTTTGTAAATGTAATCGAGAAAGTCAAAAAGCAACATTATCATGACGCAGCATAAAAGAGAGTCGTGTCACATCAATTAATGCTTACTTATTATTTGTGCGCTTTCCTGTGTTTTTATTAAAAGTATGAAAATTCTGATGAGCAACTGTGAAACTTAGTTTTTGACCATAGTCGTGTGTCAAGCGTTCTTTTATTTCAATCGTAAAGATGATACCATTCCAACGCGTTAAAACATGGCAACCTGTTCCAATAGGCTTGATAAGCTCAATTTTTGTGTGAAAGACTGGTCCTTTATCTGGATGTTCGCCCAATAAGATTATTTCAGGTCTGAATGCTAAAAGATCAGTTTCTTCGCCATAAGTAAATGAATGCCCTAAATGTTGTTCTAAGACATGGCGATCAAGAAAATTCATAGGAGGAGAACCAATAAAATCAGCAACAAATGTTGTTGCTGGAGTATCGTAAATTTCCATTGGTGTTCCAATTTGCTCGATAGCTCCTTTATTCAAAACGACTATTCTATCAGCTAATGTCATAGCTTCTAGTTGATCATGGGTAACATAGAGGCTCGTTGTTCCTAATGAACGCTGTAGTGTTTTTATTTCAATACACATTTGCGCCCGTAATTTTGCATCAAGATTTGAAAGAGGTTCATCAAAGAGAAAAACACGGGGTTGACGTACAATCACACGCCCCATTGCAACACGCTGGCGTTGTCCTCCTGATAATTGTCGTGGTTTACGATCAAGAAATGGTTCTATCTCCAAAAGCTTTGCAGCATGTGCGATACGTTTTTTAATTTCTTCTTTAGGGGTTTTACGATTTTTAAGACCATATTCTAAATTTCCACGAACTGTCATATGGGGATAAAGGGCATAATTTTGAAAAACCATAGCGATATCACGATCAGCTGGTTCACGATCATTGATACATTCGTTATCAATGCATAATTCACCTGAGGTAACTTGTTCAAGTCCTGCTATAATACGTAATAAGGTCGATTTTCCGCACCCTGAAGGACCGACAAGAACAAGAAGTTCTTTATCGGCAACAGTTAAGTTTAAATCATCAATGACCAGAATGCCGTTGTCATACTGTTTTTTTATATTTGATAACTGGATTATGGCCACAATTACTTCTCCGTTTCAATAAGGCCTTTGATAAAAAGCCGCTGCATGAAGATAACAACAAGAACAGGGGGAACCATGGCAACAACCGATACTGCCATGAGTATATTCCATTGAGGATCATGTTGAAGTGATTCGACAATAAGCTGTTTTAAAATAATAAGGATCGTTTGATGATTTTGATCCGTTGTGATGATAAGAGGCCAGAGATATTGTATCCATCCATAAATGAACATAATGATAAATAAGGCAGCGATATTGCTTTTACTAAGAGGAAGAAGGATATCCTTAAAAAATTTAACTGGACCTGCACCATCAACACGTGCCGCCTCTAAGAGTTCATCTGGAACAGTCAAAAAAAACTGGCGAAATAAAAATGTAGCGGTTGCAGATGCAATAAGTGGAATAATCATTCCACTATAGGTGTTAACCATCCCCAATTTTGCAACAATCTCATAGGTTGGAAGAATACGAACTTCGACAGGGAGCATCAATGTAACAAAAATAAGAACAAAAGCAGTTTTTCGGAAGGGAAAGCGCATGTAAATAATTGCATAAGCAGACAAAAGTGAAATAATAATTTTTCCAATACTAATCCCAAGAGCCATAATGAATGAATTCATTAAGAGTGGCCAGAGGTTGGGCAAACCTAGCCGTGCAAGGCCATCACCAAAGATTGTTTTATAATTTTCCAGAGCGTATTTCCCAGGCAAAAGAGGAAGTGTTCCTGAGTTAAATGCTGCTGAACTATGAGTTGATGCAATGATAGCAACATAAACTGGAAAGCAAATAATGATAATACCAACAATGAGAGTAATATGGGTTAGAAATTTCAAAACAGGGCGATTTTCAACCATAATTTGTTTCCTAATATTGTACACGGCGCTCAATCCAGCGAAACTGGATAAACGTTAAGACAATAACCATCAACATCAATATTGTTGATTGTGCTGCTGATGCACCGATTATTTGATTTCTAAAGCCATCGTCATATACTTTATAGACGAGTATGCTCGTTGCACGCGCAGGACCTCCAGAAGTTGTATTATCAATAATACCAAAAGTATCAAACATAACATAATTGACATTGACAATAAGAAGGAAAAACGTCGTTGGTGAAATTTGCGGGAAGACCACTGTCCAAAATCGTTTAAAGGGACCAGCACCATCAATGGCGGCTGCTTCTATTTGAGAACGCGGAACAGACTGAAGACCTGTAAGAAAAAAGAGAAAATTGTAAGAAATTTGTTTCCAACTAGCCGCAATGACAATAAGAATCATTGCTTGAGTGCCATTAATACGATAATTCCATAGCACTCCTATTTTCTCGAGAAGAAAAGGCATAATTCCGATGGTGGGATGAAAGATAAACAGCCATAATATACCTGCCAATACTGGAGCAACAGCATAGGGCCAAAGCAAAAGCATTGTATAAGCCTTTTTTGCACGGATGACACGATCAACACAGACAGCTAAGAGAAGTGATATTGTCATTGAAGCGACAGTAACTGAGATGGAAAATACTGCGGTTGTAAGAAGCGATTGCCGATAAGTAGGATCAGAAAGAACGGTTAGATAATTCTCAAAACCAATAAAGGTTGTTGTAAAGCCAAAAGTGTCTTCACGCTCAAAAGATGATTTTATTGCTTGAGCAGCAGGCCAAAAGAAAAACAAAAAAGTCACAAAAAGCTGAGGAAAAAGCAGTCCATAAGAAAGTAGATTATTTTTAAAATATGCATGTTTTTCTTGCATTCGTAGGGCTCTTTAAATGTAGAGACTTTAAAAAGGTAAACAAAAAGGACTCAACTGTTTTTGTTGAGTCTTTAATGTTTAACAATAAAACGAAATTAATGATTAGATCTTTCAAATTCACGCAAGAGTTTATTTCCACGTTCAACGGTCTCATCTAAACCATCTTTCGGCGTTTTTGAACCACTAAGAACAGCTTCCAACTCTTGATCAAGAATGGCACGGATTTGTGGTAAATTACCAAATCTTATCCCTTTTGAGTTAACTGTTGGTGGATTAAGATTAATCTGTTTGATAGCTATATCCGCACCTGGCGTTTTTTCATAGAAATGTTGTTTTTTACTCAATTCATAAGTCGTTTTTGTGGTTGGAAGATAACCTGTCTCCTGATGCCATTTTGCTTGATTTTCTGTTTTCGAAAGAAATTTAAGAAAAGCGGCTGCCCCTGCATATTCCTTTGGGGTATGGCCCTTAAACGCCCAAATAGAAGCTCCCCCAATAACTGAATTTTGTGGTGCTCCTTCTGTATCCTTATAGTACGGTAGCATACCAACCCCCACATTAAACTGAGCTTCAGAAACAATTCCAGCATGTGATCCTGAAGATTGCATAAAAATTGCACAATTTTGTGCCATAAACATTGGTGTTGAATCTAATGCACCTGCTGGACCACCATAGCGGAAAATACCTTGATCAGACCACTTTTTCAGGTCAGTCCACATACGCACTTGTAAAGGTCCATTAAATGTAAGTTCTGAATCAAGTCCTTTAAAGCCATTTTCCTTTGTTCCAAACGGAACATTATGCAACGCTGAAAAATTTTCTATACCAATCCATTGAGCGGCATAAGCCATTGTAAAACCACAAGTTGCTGCTTTAGTCTCAAGAATTTTTTTGGAAAAGTTTTCTATATCTTGCCACGTTTTAGGAGGCTGTTCTGGATCAAGCCCTGCTTTTTTAAAGATATCTTTGTTATAATAAAGGATGGGTGTTGAAATATTGAATGGCATAGAAACCATACGCCCCTGTTCATCGGAGTAATAACCACTAATAGCAGGGAAATAATCTGTAGGATCAAATTCTTGTTTTGTATCAGCCATAAGTTGATAAAATGGGTAGATTGCGCCTTTTGCAGCCATCATAGTTCCAGTACCAACGTCATAAATTTGGGCAAGTACTGGCTGTTTCTTTCCACGAAATGCTGCAATAAGTGAAATCAACCCCTCTTCATATTCACCGCGATATGAAGAAACAACTTTATACTCAGATTGACTTGCATTAAAATCGTTAATGAGACTTTCAGTTTGCTTTCCTAATTCACCACTCATAGAATGCCAAAAGCTGATTTTTGTCTGCGCAAAACTTGCTGTTATTCCCGCTGTGGACATTATGATAGCAACCGTGGCCGCTATGGAAAGATAAAAACGACTCATGGTTCACCCTTTCTGAAGTGATGGAATACAAACTACCCCTAAATTTATAGTATTACACATGAACATGCTATGACAGTTTTATTTCAGAAACATATTCTCTCATTTAAACAGGAACCACCAAAAGGTCAAATGAATTTGTTTAAATTTATTCATTTTCTTTTATAAGCATTCTTATGTATTAACGAAGAGACAAATAAAACTTTTCTTAAAATTAAAAATCATTTTGAGCGCTTAATAGTCTCTTTCCCTGTAACAAGATCACGCCCCTCACGCAAAACAAAATGACAATGTATGACCAATTTCCATGCTGTTAAAAAATCTTTCAATACATCTACATTTCGTGATAGCTCCTATAATATAAGCCATAAAGCCTCTCCACTAAAGTATATAAGACTTTTTGTATACCATCACTTTTACACTTCATAAGAGTGCAAAACGACATCATCATGTGAGACCCTAATGCTTCAACAAATCTTGCATTTAAAATACGTTAAATGAATATTTTTATTCTTTTCTCAATCATTTTTTATCCACACACCAACCCTGCTTGTAATGTGCAAACGAATGATTTGAATTGATTCATTGTAAAAAGATTTGAAATAAGAAAATCTTATGTATTAAGGTCTATTATTCACATGAATAAACCATTAATTATCATTATAAATCAATGTATTATGTTATATATTAGATAATTTTTATTCTTTTATTACGCTAGCTTTATGAAAATATATAGTTCCTTTTGTGTTGATGTGTTTTTTACCTTTGTGCACGCAATTGCAATGCGAGATCAGGTTGATCTGTCGTAATGTAATGTACAGGCATATCAAGCCAATGTGATAACCGAGCTTTTCCATTAATTGTCCATACCCCTACAGTAAAACCAGCCTCAAGAGCTGATTCAATAAAGTTCTGTGAAACAATGGAGCCATCTAAACTTATATCAGAATAACCTAATTGCTTCCATTCAGAAAAATGACGGTACATATCACCTTCAAAATTATCAACACATGGACCAGATGGTATTCCTGCTTCAATAAAAGGACGAAGGATAAAAGGATCAAAACTAATTGCAGAAACCCGTTCTAATAAATTTCGGCTTTTTATTAGTGCAAGCGCTTTTTGGGATAATATTGTTTCACGCTCCACTTCACCACATGTTTTGATTTCAAGATGCAATGCAACATTCGTTGGTGCTAAAAGATCAAGCACTTCTTCTAATAAGGGAGGTGCTTCTTGGCTTCCTTTCACGCAGAGTTGTTTGCGTGTTTCATTATCAATGTCGTGAATATACCCCTTTTTCCCAACCAATTGGTCTAAACGGAAGTCGTGAAAGACAACCACTTCACCGCTTTTCAGCAAATGAACGTCGCATTCAACTTCATCAACACCTAACGCTATAGCATTATTAAATGCTGAAAGGGTATTTTCAGGATAAAGATGAGCTCCTCCACGGTGTGCAACAATTTTTTTCTCAGACATGCAAAATCCCACACTTCTCAATTTTAAACGATATTGACGTACAGATTGTCAGATAAAGGCTTATTCTTCATTTCAATTATTCCCATTCAATAGTACCAGGAGGCTTTGAGGTTACATCATATACAACACGATTAATCCCTCTAACTTCGTTAATAATACGTGCTGCTGTCTTACTTAAAAATGCCATATCATAGGGATAAAAATCAGCAGTCATTCCATCTACAGATGTGACAGCGCGAAGAGCACAAACAAATTCATAAGTGCGATCATCCCCCATAACACCAACAGTTTGAACTGGAAGAAGAACAGCAAAAGCTTGCCAAATTTCATCATAAAGACCGGCCTTACGGATTTCCTCAAGATAAATAGCATCTGCTTCGCGTAAAATTTCTAATTTTTCACGTGTTACAGCACCTGGACACCGAATTGCAAGGCCGGGACCTGGAAAAGGATGGCGACCAATAAACTGCTCCGGTAGCCCTAACTCTCGTCCTAGCGAGCGAACCTCATCCTTAAAGAGCTCACGTAACGGTTCTACAAGTTTCATCTTCATCTGTTCTGGTAGCCCACCCACATTATGATGGCTTTTAATGGTTACCGTTTCACCAATAGCAGACACACTCTCAATAACATCTGGATAAAGTGTTCCTTGTGCTAAAAACTCTGCACCTCCTATTTTTTTCGTTTCTTCTTCAAAAACTTCAATAAAAAGGCGACCAATTGTTTTGCGTTTTTTTTCTGGATCTATCTCACCTTTTAAAGCATTAAGAAACACATCAGCAGCATTAACGTGAATAAGCTCTATATTATAGTGATCACGAAAGAGCGTGAGAACTTCTTCAGCTTCATTCTTGCGCATCAGCCCATGGTCTACCAAAATACATGTCAGTTGATCTCCTATAGCTTCATGAAGGAGTACCGCTACAACAGATGAATCCACTCCCCCTGAAAGACCACAAATCACACGACTTTTCCCAACTTTTTGTCGTATCGTAGCAATTGCCTGCTCACGATAAGAAGCCATTGACCAATTGCCTGTAATAGCAGAGATCTTATGAACAAAATTTTGCAAAAGTTTTGTACCATCCGGTGTATGGATAACTTCAGGATGAAACTGTACCGCATAAAAATGTCTTTTTTCATCCGCAATAGCCGCATAGGGAGCTCCTTTTGAGGTTCCTATGACACGAAAACCTTCTGGTAAAGCTGCCACACGGTCACCATGGCTCATCCATACTTGATAACGAGAACCTTTTTTCCACACTCCATCAAAAAGGGCACTCTCTTCTTGCACTTCCAAAAAAGCACGCCCAAATTCACGCTCATGCCCAACTTCAACCTTTCCTCCAAGCTGAACACACATGACTTGTTCACCATAGCAAATACCCAGAATCGGAATACCCGCCTCAAAAATTTCCATTGGAGCACGCGGAGAGCCCTCATCAATAACGGAATAAGGACTCCCTGATAAAATAATAGCTTTAGGATTTATGCGGCGCACAGCTTCTAAAGCCAATTGAAAAGGAGCAATTTCACAATATACCCCCATTGCTCGTACCCGTCGTGCAATAAGTTGTGTAACTTGTGAACCAAAGTCAATAATAAGAACAGTGTCTGGATGTGATATGCTCATAGAAAACCAATCAACAATTGTAAAAGAAAACTCATGAGAGTTATGATTTAATCTTTCTCTTTTCACAAGCCTGTTTTCTTAAGAAAAAGATTATTCTCGTAAAGTTTATGATAAAAAGTGCAAAAATATGGATCAATGTTTTTTTTGCAACACAGATAAAAAGAACCCATCTGTTTGTGTTGTGGCTGGCGACAAAGTAAGTCCATAATTTGAAAAAACTGGTTGCACAGGAGAAAAACTAAAATGTTTCTGCCAAAGCGCTGGCATATCTATTGGAGAAAAATGAGAATGTTGTTGAAGGAAATGGGAAATTTGTTCCTCATTTTCATCTGTAAAAAGAGAACAGGTAATATAGATTAGGCGCCCATTTGGCTTAAGATAAGCTATCGCTTCATTCAAAATAGCCCTCTGTTCTGTTTGGCGTTGTTTCACCTGTTCTAATGTTAAACGCCATTTCGCATCTGGACGACGACGCCATATTCCTGTCCCACTACATGGTGCATCTAGTAGAACTCTATCCATCTGGCCTATTAATGGCTTCAATTCTTCTTTTTGTGCTCGTGTTTGTACATTACGAACACCAGCGCGTCGAAGACGATCAAAAATAGGAGCTAAGCGCGCTTTATCGGAATCATAAGCATAAATTTGCCCACGATTGTTCATATCGGAAGCTAAAGCTAATGTTTTGCCCCCAGCACCTGCACAATAATCTAATACCTGCATGCTCTCTTGCGCGTCCACAAGGTGAGCAACAATTTGAGATCCTAAATCCTGTATTTCAAAGTGTCCTTTTTGAAAAGCTTGTTCCACTTGAACATTGGGATGACGATTAAACTTTTCAATCGGTGCAATTCTTAAAGCTTGCCCAAACCATGGAAAAGATTTAAGTTTGGTTTTTGCTAATTCTTTCAGCACCTTTTCTGGTGTTGCCTTTAGGTTATTTACCCGTATGTCTAAAGAAGGACGCGTTGCTAACGCAGCCGCTTCAGTGATCCAATTATCACCAAATAAAGGACGCAGATGTGCTTGACACCATTGTGGAATATCACCACGAATATAGTCTGGAGCATCCACTAATTGCTGACCTTGCCACGATTTACGCTGCTTAGCCCCTAATAACTGTGGTGCAAACCGATCTTCTGCCAACTCACCGTCAATTTGCTCCAGCGTCATTTTTCCATAATCTAATAAGGCACCAAAAACGATATCTCGGATATCATCACTCTCCATACGCCATTGTAAAGAATAACGTCGTCTTAAAACATCATAAACGATTGTACCAATAGCTGCGCGATCACCTGCTCCAGCAAAGCGATGAGAAAGCCCCCAATCCTTTAAAGCTGCTCCTACTGGGCGATGCTTCATTTCTATCTCTTTGAGAACATCTATTGCTGCTTGCAAACGCCCACCTAATCGCATTCATTTCTCCCATTAAAATAATAAAATTTTAAATCATCTAAAAAAATAATATTATCGTCTTCTTGCCAATGGAACCTTCTCAAAGCCATAAAAAATTTACATTCAATATTAAAATGATCTGATCATACTTTTTTATAAAATCAAATTTAGAATATCTAGATTTTTCCTTTCATCTTCTGCCCATTCGCTTTTTATCCTTCTACCTCTTATGCTAAAAGATACGTAGCCATCCATAAAGAACTTATTTCCGCCATGCATTACGAAAAAATCAAATATCTCCCATCTTTGTACGGCTATCCTGCTGAAAAAATAGAAAAAGTCTTCTCATAAAATTAAACAATTTCATCTTACGTTCAACAAAAAATTAACTTTTTAGAAAATGCTTGGAACCACTATTTGGCATGACCGTTTTTACTCTAATGGCAACTGCCAGACAATTTAAAAGGAGAAAATAATGACTTATAATAATGGAAAAACAACTTCGTCTAAAAGCCGTCATAATACAATGCCCTCAAACAACGGAAAGAAATCCATCCAAAGTGATCAGACAAACACTCGCCAACGTGCGTCAAAGACTGGACGGAAGACAACAAAAAGTTAATTCTAATTTTATATAACTTATTTCATATAGTCTTAACAGAAAGAATTAGAGTTTTGACCTCTAATTCTTTCCTTTTTGGGATTATTACACCAAATTACAAACAGAAAAAAGCGCAGTCTCTCTTTCTTATTCTCGGAAGATTTTATATTTATGCAATATGACATTAGGATCTTGTATCTTTAAACTGGCCCACGATAATTTGGACTCTCTCGTGTGATGGAAACATCATGCGTATGACTTTCATGGAGTCCCGCATTCGTAATACGTACAAACGTTGCTTTTTCACGAAACTCTACAAGATCTTTTGCTCCAACATACCCCATCGAAGCACGAAGTCCACCAGCAAGCTGATGTAGAACTGATGCTATAGGACCTTTATAAGCCACCTGCCCCTCTACACCCTCAGGAACCAACTTAAGTTCATCACGAACATCATCTTGAAAATAGCGATCTGCCGATCCTCGTGCCATAGCACCAACAGATCCCATGCCGCGATAAGCTTTAAAGGATCGTCCTTGATATAGATAAACTTCACCAGGGCTTTCTTCTGTACCCGCTAAAAGAGAGCCAATCATAGCAGCACAAGCCCCACCTGCTAAGGCTTTAGCAAAATCACCCGAAGCTTTTATCCCCCCATCAGCAATAACGGGAATACCGACCTTATCAGCAATTTCTGCCGCACTCATAATGGCTGCAAGCTGAGGAACACCAACACCTGCAACAATTCGCGTTGTGCAAATAGAACCAGGACCAATACCAACTTTTATAGCATCCGCACCACTGTCAATCAAAGCCTGTGTTGCTTGCGGAGTTGCGACATTACCAGCAATAATGGCTGGAGAAAACGTCATTTTTTTAATACGCTCAACTGTGTCTAATACACGCTGAGAATGTCCATGTGCAGTATCAATCACTAGAATATCAACACCTGCATCAATTAATCGTTCAGCCCGCTCAAACCCATCGTCCCCTACACTACTTGCAGCTGCAACACGCAAGCGACCTTGCGAATCTTTGGCAGCGTTTGGATTTAATTTTGCTTTTTCAATATCCTTAACTGTTATCAGTCCGACACAACGATTCTGTTCATCCACAACTAATAATTTTTCAATACGATGATGGTGTAAAAGATACTTTGCTTCATTGAGTTGAACATTTTCACGCACTGTGATTAAATTTTCATGCGTCATTAATTCATAAATTTTTTGTTTGGGATCCGATGCAAAACGTACATCCCTATTTGTCAAAATGCCAACAAGCCGTCCAGCAGTTTCACCTTTAGCACCATTTTCAACAACCGGAATACCGGAAATACCATGAGAGCGCATCAAAGATTTTGCTTCTTCAAGTGTTGCATCTGGTCCAATGGTGACTGGATTAACAACCATACCAGATTCAAACTTTTTTACTTGGCGGACCTCTTCTGCCTGCTCTGCAGGAGACATATTACGATGAATAACCCCAAGACCACCAGCTTGAGCCATCGCAATAGCCAAACGCGATTCTGTTACCGTATCCATTGCCGCAGAAAGCAATGGCAAATTGAGCTTAATATCCGCTGCAATGCGCGTACTGAGATCCACTTGACTAGGCATAACAAGAGAATGACCGGGTTGTAAAAGTACATCATCAAAAGTCAGTGCCAATGCACCTGTCCCCGTTTCAACAATCTTTGCCATAGCAAAATTCCTTTTATAATAAAACACCGCAAGGAGCTTTAAAATACAACTGCGGTTCTCATACATGGTAGATTGGCAAAAAATTATGCCATGCTACAAACAAAATGAAAAGAAAAATAAAATATTTTTTTAAGTGTGGTTTATAAAAATTTACAATTGTGATTCAATAGGTAACCAACTTATTATTTTTGCAAATGCGCGACGCCAAAAATTGCTTTCTGGCTCATAGTCAATGCTATATTTTTTTTCATTTTCAATAAAATCCCAATAAATACGATTATTATCACCAAGACGCAGATGATAGCTCATTTCCCCTGTAGTTTCTTCAGAAAACAACAAATCTAATCTTGCTGTAATGGGAGCACATTCAAAAAGAATGCCCATTTCTGTATTTAATGATGCTGATCTTGGATCAAAATTTAAAGATCCAATAAAAGCTGTTTTACGATCAATTAAAAAAGCTTTGGCATGTAAACTTGCCTTACTCGATCGAAACAATCGTAACCCATGAGTATTGCCTTCCGCTTTTAATTCATAAAGATTAACACCACTTTTCAACAATGCCTTACGATACGGTACATAACCACCATGCACTAATGCTACATCAGTAGCTGCTAAAGAATTTGTCAGAATTTTGACATCAACACCCTTTGAAACCAAATTACTAAAATTCTGCGTGCCAACCTTACCAGGAACAAAATAAGGTGACGTAATCTGAACCGTTTTTTGGGCATTTCCAATAACCTTTGAAAGTGCCTTCATAAGCCAATTGCTTGCTTTTTTACGCAATGCTTTTTCTGGAGGATCAGAAAGAACAACAACTTTGTCTGCTAAAAATAACCGCTTTCCTGTTTGGATAAAACAATTAAAGTTAATGTGCTCTTTGACATAATCTAAATAAACTTTTGCAACCTTGGAATCACGAAACTTTCGTAATTTATCTTTCCAATAGCTAAGATCACTTGCGCTTTTAGGAACAACCAAAGTATGAATTGGTAAAACAACAGCACTATTCCAAAAATCATCAAAGATACTTTCTACCTTTTTAACAGAGGGACCGATTAACATCAAATCTAAATCTCGAAAATGAGATTCTTTACCAGCATCAAAATAAGAATCTGCAAGATTACGTCCTCCTACAAAAGCGACCCTGCCATCAACAATAAAAGCTTTATTATGCATTCTACGTGTTACGGTAATTGCCCGTAATATAATTTCTAAACCACGGCGTAAACCACCTTTACGAGATCGCCCTGGATTAAACATTCTCACCTCAATATGAGGATGTTTATCTAGCGCAATATAAGCTGGATCACGTGCCTGAGCATTAATATCATCCAAAAGAAGCCGTACCCGAACACCCCGATCTGCTGCCTCAACTATTTCACTTAATAATAGGCGCCCCGTTAAATCATCGTCCCAAATATAATACATCAGATCAAGGCTACGCCCAGCCTCTGCAGCTCCTATTGCACGAACACAAAACGCATCCAAATTGCTGATAATGAGGGAAAGGGCATCTTTATCAATCCCCAATCCATTTTCTTCCTCAGCTAATTGACTGACGATACGATCAAGCTTAGTTTCATCTTTCTGAATAGGTAACGCATAAGAACACTGCCCCCTAGCATTTTTCACAAAACGCCCATAGGTGTAGATTGCCAACATAGATGCAATAAAAAAAAAGAGGACAAAACCAATAACAATCTGTAAAAGAGTCAAAGAGGATAAACTTTCTATTTTAAACTATCACATCATCAGTAATGCAAACGATAACACTAATCACTTTATCTTAATCGTATAGCAGATAAAATGCCACTTCTTGCTTAAGAGAGTATAAATTTAATATTGATGATACAAAAATTTTAGCGGTAGTATTTAAAAGTTTTTAAAAATGCTTCTCTGTTTTAATAAATGTAAACTTAACTAAAATTGTATAAATTGAAACAAACGATTAAAATAATCACATAAAATTTATATTTGATTTAAATCTACAAAATCATCCTCTATAGATAAATTTTACAATAAATAATTGTTTTCTTAAGCTTCCCCCACGAACTTTATCAAAATCCACTCTATTTTTTTGAAACTCATGCTTGTCATGAAGAGAAATTTGTTATGAATTTTACTTTCGTTCTTGATTTCTTATTGCTCTCAATTCTTCCATTTTTCTATAAAGTGTAGAGCGACCAATATGAAGGCGGCGCGCAATCTCACTCATATGTCCTTTATAATGTTTAATCGCTTTCTCTATAATATCATGTTCCATCTCTGCAAAAGTACGCACATGCCCATCAGTATTCAAAAATTTTATCGATTCTTGTTCATTATCTTCTTGTATATTACCCTCAATGATATTGGGAACATTCATTAATGAATTTCCCATTAATTGCGGAAAATCTCGAACAGTTAATAACGGTCCTTCACTGAGTAAAATCGCACGAAATAAAAAGGTTTCAAGCTCATTTCTATTGCCAGGCCAATCATACTGCATAAGCAAGGAAAGAGCAGAGCCTGCTAAACCATGGACATGTGATCGCCCTGTTTCTGTGATAATGCGATCAATCAAACGTTGTGTAATCTCTGGAAAATCATCCCTTAATTCTCGTAAAGCAGGGACGCTAATAGACAAGTGAGAAAATTGTTCAAACAAACTATGCAAAAAAAAGTTCTCATTAACCAAGTCCTTTAAACGCGATGTTGAAATAGCAATGATCCGAAAAGGGAAAAATCCTCCTTTTGTATCCCTTTCCCTCTCTTTAAGGTAATGAGCAAACCGTTTTTGCTGTATGGGCTCAAGTCGATCAATATCACAAAGGCAAAGTGTCCCTTTTTCAAGAGAAGAAACCAATGGTAGGAATTCTTTAAACCACTGCTGATTTTCTTCTTCTGGATCAACGATGGCTGAACATTGAAAGCGAACAAAAACACCCTCCGAAAATAATCCCTCATGATGAATAATCCGAGCTAATGTCTCACGTCCTGTTCCAGCTTCCCCCTCTATCAAAAGATTCTGTAAAGAAGTTGCTGCTTGTCTCGATTGTTCTAACACTATCTGCATAGCTCTACTTTTTACGCAAAGATCAGAAAACCGTAAATGATTCTCTTTTTTTCGCCGAATATCTCGAACCTCATGCTCCAAGGCAGAAATAAGAGCAAGAATATCCAAAGTAACTCTTACGCGTAATAATGTTACTGGATGGATCCAATAATCAATAGCTCCAGCTGTTAAAGCTTTCTGGAGTAAATGCTGATTCTCTTGTTGTGCTATAACGACAATAGGAACAGAAACACCAGCAACTCTAATCATTTTAATCAAATCGCTCACACTCAAATCACTCATAACGACATCAAGGAGTGCAAGCACAATGTTTTTACGCCTGTGTAAAAGATCAATCGTACGGAGACCATTTTCTGCTTCAATGACACGATAACCAAAACCTCTCAGCATAGCAGAAAGTTCTATACGTCTTCCATAATCTTCACTCGCAACAAGAATGGGACCAACCATAATGTCAATAATCTCCTTTGAGACTACTCAGCAGCTTAATATCAAAATTGTTGTAAACCATAAGAAATATTTCACCTCTTGTGTTTCACTTACAAACTTCATCAAGCTATCAATTAAATACAACATTAAGGCATTTTTTTCCATTTTTTTGCTTTTTCATTGATTTTCATTAAATTTTTCATATTGACTCATGGGGTAATTTAATAATGTTATAGAAACTCGAGAGAAAATAATCTAAATAGAGTGCAATAAATGAAACATACCTTTCATATTTTATGTCTTACAATCACCGCCTTGCTGTTAAGTGCCTGTAAATTTTCGCAATATTATAATTCAAATATGCCAACTGGAATTGATGGGAAATGGGTTGATGAGAATGGTATTATTTCTTCTTTCCACAATGGTGTTTTTGAAACGCGTGCAGCAGATACAGAAGAAAAACTATCAGAAGGGGCATATAATTATCTCAATGCCCAAAATATAGAAATTGAAATACGCTCTATTCTCCGTGGAACAATTTCTAGAGTCAATTGTACAATGTCATATGACGCCACACAACTTCTCTGCACCTCACATACAGGAGCACAGTTTTTCCTTAAGCGGAAATCTTAACAAAGTACAAGGGAAACCTCTCTTAAGAACAGAGGGAGCACACACATTAAGCAGGAGGCGATCCGTTCTCCTCCTGATAGAAAATCCTCTCTAAAATACGCAAAGAGGCTGGTATAATCTTTACCCTGAGAATTTTCTAAACATTATGAAATGCGTAAAATAATCATTTTCTTCCACAAAATATCAGTAAAGCCACCTACAATAAAATTGTAACTTTGTATCCTGCAATCTATTTCAACCTAAAATAACATTTTATTTGATAAGGAAGCTTAATCTAAGCAGCGCCAATGCGCAAAAGATCATGAAAATGGACAATTCCTATCGGTTTTTTATCTTCAACCACGAAAAATGCACCAATCTGATGATCATTAATAAAAGCTGTTGCTGCACCAACAAGTGTATTTGGCTTTACAACTTTAGGAGCTTTGGTCATCACCTCGTCAACATTAAATTTTGATAAATTAAAATGAATGTTACGTGCAAGGTCGCCATCAGTTACAATTCCGATTAGTTCACCTTCTTGATTCACAACACCAACACAACCAAAATGTTTTTCCACCAAAACATTCATCGCTTCAGTCATAGATGTTCCCTGCATTACCAAAGGAATATTATCACCCTCATGCATAATATCACACACGTATTTAAGGCTTGCACCAAGAGAACCACCAGGATGATATATTTTGAAATCCGTTGCGGTAAAACCACGCATTTCTAAAAGAGAAACCGCTAATGCATCTCCCATTGCCAATTGCATAATTGTTGAAGTTGTAGGGGCTAAACCATGGGGGCAAGCCTCTTCTATCTTTGGTAATAATAGCACAATATCAGCTTGTCGTCCTAACACAGAGTGCTTACTTGATGTCATCGCAATAAGGGGAATACGAAAACGCGCCGCATAACTCATAATACCACTTAACTCTTGAGTTTCACCAGACCATGATAAAGCAAGAATAACATCATCAGATCCAATCATACCAAGATCACCATGATTGGCTTCTGCAGCGTGAACAAAAAAGGCAGGTGTTCCAGTTGAGGCTAAGGTTGCTGCAATTTTTGTCCCTATATGACCACTTTTTCCAAGACCAGTAATGACCACATGTCCACGAGCATTTCTAATAGTTTGAACAGCCGCTTCAAAAGAAGAAGAAAGACTTTCCAGAAGAGCTTTTTCAAGGGCTTCAAGCCCCTGCTTTTCACTGGCAAGTGTTTTAAGCGCTGATACAACAGCACCCTGCAAAGCCATATGAGGAGACGGTATTATCATAATCAAATTCGATCAATAAAATTAAGTGAGAGATCTATATTATTTTTCAACATTAATGGTTTCCAGTAAATTTTTCAATGAGGCAGAAACGTGGCTGTGCATATCAGCGCGTGCCAAAGAAAATGCAACGTTGGCTTCAATAAAACCAGCTTTAGAACCGCAATCAAAAGTGCGCCCTTTTACTTGCAAACCCCAAAAATCTTGCTCATTTGAAAGCCGTATCATAGCATCTGTTAATTGAATTTCATTTCCTGTTCCCCGTTCTTGAGTGGAAAGAATATTAAAAATTTCTGGCTGCAAAATATAACGTCCATTGATGTACAAATTTGATGGTGCCGTTCCTTGTACTGGTTTCTCTACCATTTTTGTGATTTCAAAACCATTTGCAATCTGTTTGCCTTTCCCAACAATACCATATTTATGTGTTTCTCTAGGATCGCATTCCTGAACTGCTATAATATTTCCCCCACCCACCTTTTCATAAAGGCTCATCATTTCAGAAAGACAGCCCTTTTTCGCCTGTATCAACATATCGGGTAATAATAAAGCAAAAGGTTCCCCTGCAACTAATTCACGCGCACACCAAAGAGCATGCCCTAATCCCAAAGGTTGCTGTTGCCGAGTGAAAGAAGTTGACCCTGGTAATGGCTGTAAACGGTATAAGTGTGCAAGATCTTCTTTCTTTCCACATTCAGCAAGTGTCGTGTATAATTCAACTTGCGCATCAAAATAATCCTCAATGACTGCTTTGTTACGTCCAGTCACAAAAATAAAATGCTCAATACCAGCTTCCCTCGCCTCATCCACAACATATTGAATAACAGGTTTATCAACAACTGTTAGCATTTCTTTAGGAATCGTTTTTGTCGCAGGAAGGAAACGCGTCCCAAGACCTGCTACTGGGAATACTGCTTTCCGGATTTTACGCACACTCACCCTCCTCAATGAATTCATATAACTTTTTTGTTTTATTTATCATATGTTTTTACGAAATGGTAAAAAAGATATCTTATTGTTTTGATTATCATTATAATGGATAATAAAAATGTAAAAAGAGTCTGAGAATTTATTGAAAGGATTAAAACGTATTATTTATTCAGTTTTTTCCTCTTCTTGATCATATTATCGATTAAACTAAATACAAAATAAAGTTATTGCACATCTAATGAATTGAATATTAATGGGGATTTCAAAATGCAAAAAACAGAATTGAAGACTCTCTTTTTAGAGAAGTCAATAACTTGGAGAACTCTTTTCACTGTCTCTGCCGTTATTTTTTCTGCTTTTTTTATGTTTTTTATATCCCTTTCATATGCTGATAGCGGATTTAAACACTGGATTAAAGAATTTAAAAAAATAGCTATTGCTCACAATATTACCCCCTCTACGTTTCATATGGCGTTTAAAGGTGTTAATGCCATTGATCCAGAAGTTCTAAAAAGCGCCGCATACCAACCGGAATTTGTTGCTCCTTCATGGAACTATTTCGATAATCGTGTCCATGATATTGCAATTGAGGAAGGACGGCACCAAACTCAAAAATGGAACAAATGGCTTCTTCAAATTGAAAAACGTTTTGGTGTTGATCGCAATATTCTGCTTGCTATTTGGTCAATGGAAAGCAACTATGGGAAGGTTTTAGCCAATAAAAGTGTAATGCGTGATACCATTCGCTCTCTTGCAACTTTAGCCTATGCTGATAAAAAACGTGCAAAATATGCATATACACAGCTGATTGCTGCTATGAAAATTCTACAAAGTGGCGAAATTAAACGCTATCAACTCACTGGATCTTGGGCCGGTGCATTGGGGCATACACAATTTATTCCAAGCAGTTATCTCGCCTATGCAGTTGATATGGACCAAGATGGACGGCGTGATATCTGGAACTCTGTTCCAGATGCTCTGGCTACTGCTGCTAACCTTCTCCACAAAAATGGCTGGCAACCTAATCTTATTTGGGGAGTAGAGGTAAAAGTGCCGCAGGGGAAAAACCTTCCTGAAGGCTGGTATTCCTTTGAACAATGGAAAAAATTAGGTGTAAAACACGCAAATGGGCACCCTCTTCCTACATCAGCTGAACAAGCAATATTAAAATATCCAGATGGAGCAAAAGGACCTATATTTTTAGTCACAAAAAATTTCTTTGTTCTGAAACATTATAATAATGCAGATCGTTATGCGTTTGCTGTTGGCCTTCTTGCTGATCGCATTGCTGGACATCCTGGATTGGTAAATGATTGGCAAAGACCTTTTCAACCTCTTACTTTCCAGGAATGTAAAGAACTACAATCTCGCTTAAGTGCACTGGGCTATTATAAAGGGAATGTTGATGGAAAAATCGGAACAGCTTCTCGCAAAGCAATTAAAGCTTTTCAACTGCGTCACGGTCTAAAAGCAAATGGATATCCATCATCTCAAGTGCTTTTTCTCCTTCGCAAACAATAAGGGAGACTAAATTTTTGTCTTCTTTTCGCCTGATATACTTGACATTATTGCTGTTTTCACTTTCTATTGTGGGGATCTTACAGCCATCCCCAAGTAAAGCAACGAACTTCTTCAAATGGTTGTCACAACAAAACAAACAGACACAGCAGCCACCGCAAATTATAGAACAAAAAATAGACAAGCCGCAAAAAAAGATCGTAACACAAAAAAACATACAAAAGCTAAAAAATGAGAATGCAAAGCGCATTCTTGTCATAGGGGATTTTGCAGCTTCTGCTGTTGCCGATGCACTTAAGAAGTCTTTTATAAATAATAGCGATATCGTTATCATGAACAACACAATACCAGCTTCCGGCTTAGTTCGAACGGATTATTATTCTTGGCAAGGCAATATTTCTAAACTCATTGATCAAAATAATCCCGATGTTATTATCATGATGATCGGTGCAAATGATAATCAACCCATCACAGACTCTCATAACATGATTAACACAGATCAGTCAGAATGGATGCGCATCTACAAACAAAGAATTATCGAAATTGCTGAAAGTCTTCATGCCTCTGGAAAACCATGGATATGGATAGGTCAACCTTCTTTTGAAAATGATCTTTTGACACAAAAAATAAAAATTTTTAATGCGCTCTATAAACAAGAAACAGAAACAGCAGGAGGGTATTTTCTCGATATCTGGAGCGGCTTTAGTGATGAAGAAGGAAATTTTTCTTTTTCAGGCTATGATATTAATGGGAAAATAACCAAATTACGCACCAATAATGGCATGCATTTCACCCCTGAAGGAAAGAAAAAACTTGCCTCTTATTTAGAAAAGCCATTGAAAAATATTTTAAATTTTTATGCCTTTTCTCATGGAAATCCTTACTCAACCGATCAAGCTATTCAAAAACTTATACAAGAATCAGAGAATCAAGAGCGGAGTAAAATTATGCGTCAGCTTCCAATGAGCCTCGATGATATGGCACAACAAAACACTCACCTTTTAGGCAAAAGAAAGTCAAGTTTTATAAAAAAATTATGGTTTCCACCAAATGGGCATCAAAAAGATCGAGCTGATGATTTTTCTTTCCCATAATGTCTATTTAAAATACAAAATCTGTTTTCCTCTATAAACAAAAAGCGAATAAGATAAAAAACTCTGTTTACAGAGCTATAATGAAGAGGAAATTTGCATAACTCGCAACTGCACCTTTCGAATAATATGAAAACGGCATGGTGTTAACCATACCGTTATATCTTATAGTCCACGTTTGTTAATCATTGCCTCTGGTAAAGGCATCCGTCCCCGAAAAGCTTTATAAAGCTCCTCTGGATCACGACTTCCTCCAGCGGAGTAAATACAACGCTTTAAAAGATCAGCGAGCTCTGAATTAAAAACATCTCCCGTTTCTTCAAAAGCCTGAAAAGCATCTGCATCAAGAACTTCCGACCACATATAAGAATAGTAACCAGATGCATAACCATCCCCTGCAAACACATGCATAAAATGTGGGGGACGATGACGCATAATAATTGTGTCAGGCATTTGCAGCTTTTCTAATTCTTGGCGTTCAAACACTGTTGGATCAGTGACTGTTTCGCCTTGATGAAAAGCCATATCCACTAAAGCTGATGAGATAAATTCAACGGCAGAAAATCCTGCATTAAATGTCTGTGCTACTAAAACTTTATCTATCAACTCTTGTGGCATAGGATGGCCTGTTTTTGTATGTATAGCATAAGATTTTAATATCTCTGGCACGGTTAACCAATGTTCGTAAAGTTGAGAAGGTAGCTCAACAAAATCACGTGCAACAGATGTTCCCGACACAGATGGCCATGTGACATCAGAAAGCAAACCATGCAATGCATGTCCAAATTCGTGGAAAAGCGTACGTGCATCATCAAGTGATAAAAGAGCAACTTCTCCTTTGGGCGGTTTAGCAAAATTACAAACATTGTAGATAATAGGCTTTTGTCCGCCATCCAATTTATGTTGTGATTGCAAACTACTCATCCACGCACCGGAGCGTTTTGAAGAACGCGCAAAATAATCACCAATAAAATGCCCAAGTAGACTTCCATCAGACTTTTTTACTTCCCACAAACGTGCATCAGGATGCCAAAGTGTAACAGCGTTTTTTTCTTCAAATGTAATGCCAAAGAGTTTTTCTGCTACCCTAAAAGCCGCTTTAATCATACGATCAAGCTGAAAATAATATTTAATCTCCGCGCTATCGAAAGAAAGTTTTTCAGTACGAAGTTTTTCAGCATAATAACGCCAATCCCAAGCAGCTAAAGATTCATTGCAGCCCTGATTGTTGGCAAAATTTTGTAAGTCAATTTGCTCAGTAGAAGCTTTCGCTCTTGCGCGCTCCCATACAGGCATAAGCAAATCCATAACGGAATCAACACTTTTAGCCATAGTATTATCGAGCTTCAAATCTGCGAAAGATTTATATCCCAATAATTTAGCCTGCTCATCTCGAAGCGCAACAATCTCTACAATAATTGTTTTATTATCATTCTTGTTATTATTTTCACCACGTTTAGCCCAAGCTTGGAATGCAACCTCACGCAAATCACGACGATCAGAGAATTTTAAAAAAGGTTCAACAATCGAACGTGCTAGTGTTAATGCATACGCTTCTTCATTGCCTCTTTCACACGCAATTTCCTTCATTGAAGCAATGAGATCTTGCGGTAAACCAGATAAGTCTGTTTGTTTTAAAAATAGAATCCATTCAGCTTCATCATTTAAGACATTTTGTCCAAAAGTAGCATTTAAAAAAGCAAGTCTTTCATTAATTTCCAAAAGCCGTTTCTTAGCTTTTTCATCGAGTTTTGCCCCATGACAAACAAACTTTTTCCACCATAATTCAAGAACACGTGTTGTTTCACTCTCAAATATGCCCAGCTGCGACTGTTTATAAAGCACATCTATTTTCGCAAATATCCGCGCATCCATCATCATTTTTGAAGAATAACGAGAAAGTTTTACAACGAACTCTTGCTCTAGCTGTTGAATTAATACATTCGTATGAGCACTGGTGCGTAAGAAAAATATTGAACAGACACGATCAAGCGCTTTGCCGCAAAGCTCAAAAGGCTGTAAAAAATTCTCAAGCGTTGGTGGTTCTTGCACCATCGCAATCGCCTCTAGTTCTTCTTCGGCTTCTTGAAGAGCCTGTTCAAAAGCGGGTTTAAAATCTTCATCACTTATAGAAGAAAAATCAGGAAGACATGAAAATCCCTTCCACTCCAGCACTGCTTCTTTTGCCATAATACTTTATGTCTCCATTATAAATTTAAACTGTAACAATTATCTTTACGACACAAATTGATAACATACTAAAACTATCTCGTGAGTTTCAAAACTACCTTTCAAAACGCTATTGAATAAAAAACCTGAAAATCGCAAAGTTCTTTCATTTTAAACCATATTATATTGAAGCAATAAAGATTATTCGCTCACACATCACAATAGAATTGCATATTAACAAAAAAACTTGGAGAAAGGCATAATCTCCACTCTTTACAAAATATTGCTGTAGATTCTTTTGAAAATCACAAAACTGCATTAAAGAAATGATGGTAAAAATCAGAACTGATTTTTACATTTACGCTTTTATATTATCCTCAAATTAAGCTGTATTCTCGTTTTAGTGATTCAGAAACTTGTTTATAACTTATAATTCACCCTTGACTTTACTTCAAATATTAACAATTGGGAATATAGCTGGGGAGTTTTTTTTTAAATCTTCCATAAACTTTTGTTTTTATCTCATCTATTATCTAGATTTATAACTCTCCAACTCTTCAGGAGGTACTTTATCATGACTGAAATCAAAACGGCCTTCGACTTCAAAAATTTTTCTCCTGAAGCTCTTGCTGAAAAGTTAAAGAACCAGCATTTTGCAGACTCTATTGATATCATAAATGACCTCGATAGCATGGAACGTGTAACTATTCTTAGTCTTCTGCCTCTTGATTATGTTATCGAACTTTTTGATAAACCAGAGCTTGAGCAACCTGCTGCCATCCTAGAACTTCTCCCTATAAATCGTGCTGTTGAAATTCTTGATGGCATGTCTGCCGATGCTGCTGCAGACGTCTTTCAAGAAATGGATAAAGAAACTCGCACACGACTTTATGCCTTGCTTAACCCCTTAACGCGCGCTGAACTTAAAAAACTCACCAGTTATCCTGACCATACAGCAGGGGCACTGATGACAACAGAATTTATAGCCGTTCCTTCAAACTGGACCATACAAAAAACTTTGGATCACATCCGTGAGGTCGAGCGAACACGTGAAACAGTTTATACCAGCTATGTAATTGACCCTAAAACAGGTACTCTTCTCAAAGCTGTTTCCCTGCGTAACCTTATTCTTGCCTCACCTGATGAACTAATTCTTAATGTCCCTACCCATGACTCGCCCATTACAATATCGCCCTTCACACATCATGAAGATATCGCACGCCTTTTCCAGCGCCATGATCTTCTCTCTGTGCCTGTAGTTGATGAAAGTAACCATGTCATTGGCATTGTAACCGTTGATGACGTGCTTGATACTATGGTCGATGAGATGAATGAAGATGCCTATAAATTTGGGGGTATGGAAGCGCTTAATAAGCCCTATATGCAAATTAAGTTTCCTGAAATGATGAAAAAACGTGGCGGATGGCTCGCTTTACTCTTTATCGGTGAAATGCTGACAGCAAGCGCTATGCAACATTTCGAAACAGAACTCGAAAAAGCGATTATTCTTACACTGTTCATACCTCTCATTATGAGCTCAGGAGGAAATTCCGGCTCACAAGCTACATCCCTTATTATCCGTGCATTGGCTTTACGTGAACTCACGTTGAAAGACTGGTGGAAAGTGATCATTCGTGAAATTCCAACAGGACTATCCCTTGGTCTCTTACTAGGAATTATTGGTGTTACGCGCATTGCTCTTTGGCAAAAACTGGGTATCTACGACTATGGACAACATTGGATTGCTATTTCGACAACAGTGGGTACAGCTTTAGTTGGAATCGTTACCTTTGGTTCTCTTTCTGGATCTATGTTGCCTTTTATTCTTAAAGGTTTAAAATTTGATCCAGCAAGTGCTTCTGCTCCTTTTGTGGCAACTTTAGTAGATGTCATGGGCATTATAATCTATTTTTCTGTAGCTTCCCTCATTTTGTCAGGAACTCTTCTTTAAACATGTAAAGTAAAAACTCTTACTTATGGAAAGATCTTGTCATGTAACCTAAGATTCTTTCCATAAGAGAATAAGCTTTATTATTTATTTTCTAGCGCACCGCTCCATAGATAATTTATTATTTTTTTTGAATAACAGCTCCGAATAACGTAAATTTACCTCATCATAAAGCTTCTCATATTAAATCGATTAAAGTCATCTTCTTGCCAGTCACAAACGAGATCGGTGTATGGCTAAAAACTATTCAAGAAAAAAATAAAATACTTCTTATATCTTCTTTCTCGTAGCAAAAACTGGCGCAATATTGACAGCTGAGAAAGAATGATAATGCTCAACAGTTTTATATTTTTTCACAAAGGCGTTAATAGTATACTATTCGCGTATATTATATCATTTATGAGCCTATCATGGAATGGATGTAGTATACGTTAAGCAATCTCTCTTAAGTACATGAATATACAACAACAAGTATATTCTGTTTAAAGTGTTCTGTTTGGCATGAAAAGCATGCTCCTATTAGAGAATACGATTAACAAAAGTGTGAGGGGCAAAGCACTATCTCCATGGTTTAAAAGATATTACTTTAGATGCCTTTGAAAGCATAAATTGGATTAACGGCAAAGATGGAAATTTTCTTTGGATGCCTTCATATTCTTTCTAAATAAGACTGTATTCCGGGTTCATAAATAAATCAAACAGATATAACTCTTGCCCCAATCTGGCATACAAAAGCTAGAACTTCTTATAAAATTCTTAATCATCTCAATATTTACCTCAAATACACGGTTGCATTAGCTCTGGATTTTGATTGACAAGTTATAGAATAAGAAAAAGCTTTATTTAGAATAAGAATGTTGTACAGTTGTCAATAAATTGGCTATGGATTGAGAGATATTCCGGATTTTTATTAATCTCTTTGCAAAACAACAACAATAATATGGCTACCTTTATACTTACTTACTCTTACAAGAGCTCATATAAACTCCTTGTGTCATATTGATAGAAATCAAGTTGACGGTGATTGTTTGGATAATTCTTAGCTCGAGAATAGAACATACGCACTATAAAAATCCTTTTACGAAGCTCCAGCAATTGAAGCTTAATAGAGCCTTAAAGACTTGGATAAATAGTTTTGTCATAAAAATATTGCCTCCATCTTCCAAAACTATAAAAAAACATGTAAAAGGTTTTTTAATAGTCAGGCAAAGAATGTAAAGACTTTGCCTCAAATGAAATTTCATTAAACGAAAAGAAGAAAATTTATGCAATTGCGTAACATTGCCATCATTGCCCACGTTGACCATGGGAAAACAACGCTTGTAGACGGACTTCTCAAGCAATCAGGAAACTTCCGTGATAATCAGCGTACAAGCGAACGTATGATGGATTCAAACGATATTGAGAAAGAACGCGGAATTACAATCCTAGCGAAAGTGACATCTGTTGTTTGGAAAGATACTCGAATTAATATTGTTGATACACCAGGACACGCCGACTTTGGTGGAGAAGTTGAACGCATTCTAAATATGGTTGATGGAGCCATTGTACTTGTTGATGCTGCTGAAGGACCAATGCCACAAACAAAATTTGTTGTTGGCAAAGCATTGAAAGTAGGATTGCGCCCTATTGTTGCTATTAATAAAATTGACCGACCGGATGCACGCGTTGATGAAGTCATTAATGAGGTTTTTGACCTTTTCGCTGCTCTTGATGCAACCGATGAACAGCTTGATTTTCCTATTCTTTATGGATCTGGACGCGATGGATGGATGGCTGAAGCCCCTGAAGGACCAAAAGATCATGGATTAGGTCCTTTATTTGATCTTGTGACGCAGCATGTCCCTTCTCCTAGTGTAGCAGAAGGACCGTTTCGCATGATTGGAACTATTCTTGAAGCGGATCCGTTTTTGGGACGAATTATTACAGGGCGGATTCATTCTGGCTGTCTAAAACCCAATCAAAATGTCAAAGTTCTTGGACAAGATGGAAAACTTTTAGAAACTGGGCGTATTTCAAAAATTTTAGCGTTTCGTGGCTTAGAACGGCAACCTATTGAAGAAGGAAGTGCTGGTGATATTGTTGCGATTGCAGGTCTACAAAAAGGTACCGTAGCTGATACTTTCTGTGATCCTACTGTCAATGAACCCCTTACTGCCCAACCAATTGATCCTCCTACTGTTACTATGAGTTTTCTCGTCAACGATAGTCCCCTTGCTGGAACTGAAGGCGATAAAGTAACAAGCCGTGTCATTCGTGACCGATTGTTAAAAGAAGCAGAAGGCAATGTCGCTCTTAAAATTGAAGAATCAGCCGATAAAGATTCTTTCTACGTTTCAGGACGAGGAGAATTACAGCTTGCAGTTCTCATTGAAAATATGCGCCGTGAAGGATTTGAACTTAGTGTTTCACGCCCACGTGTTGTTATGCAAAAAGATGAAAATGGAATAACTCTTGAGCCAATCGAAGAAGTTGTTATCGATGTTGATGAAGAATATTCCGGTACTGTTGTACAAAAAATGTCTGAACGTAAAGGCGAAATGGTGGAATTACGTCCTTCTGGAGGTAATCGTGTCCGCCTTGTCTTTTATGCACCAACCCGAGGACTCATTGGTTATCAATCTGAACTTTTAACGGACACACGTGGTACAGCAATTATGAATCGCCTTTTCCATGCTTATGAACCTTATAAAGGAGACATTGCTGGTCGTGTTAATGGTGTTATGATTTCAAATGACAACGGTGAATCTGTCGCTTATGCTCTTTTTAATCTTGAAGATCGTGGTCCTATGATCATCGATGCGGGTGTGAAAGTCTATCAAGGTATGATTATTGGCATCCACTCACGAGATAATGACTTAGAAGTCAATGTCTTAAAAGGGAAAAAACTCACCAATATGCGCGCTTCTGGAAAAGATGAGGCCGTAAAGTTAACGCCTCCCATTAAAATGACATTAGAACGTGCCTTATCGTGGATACAAGATGATGAACTTGTGGAGGTAACCCCTAAAAATATTCGTCTCCGCAAACTCTATCTTGATCCTAATGAACGTAAACGTTTTGAAAAAACACGTGCATCAATTTCAAGTTAATTTCATAATCTCTTTGGTAAAATATTTAATTGTATTGAGCCTCACTATATTCCAGAAAGGATGTCTCTATGAATATTAAGGAAATACCCGTAGGCAAAAATCCACCAGAAGATATTAACGTTATTGTGGAAGTCTCCCTTGGTGGGCAACCAATAAAATATGAGATGGATAAAAAGTCTGGTGCATTATTTGTTGACCGTTTTCTTCATACATCAATGGTTTATCCTGGAAATTACGGTTTTGTCCCTCATACGCTTTCAGATGATGGTGATCCTATTGATGTCCTTATCTGTAATACCCGTCCACTTATGCCTGGTTGTGTTATCAATGTTCGCCCCATCGGAGCTCTAATGATGGAAGATGATGGTGGTAAAGATGAAAAAATTATTGCCATTCCCACTACAAAATTAACAAAACGCTATATCAATATTCATGACTATACAGATCTACCCGAGATTACACTCAAACAAATTGAACATTTCTTCAAGCATTACAAAGATCTGGAACCTGGAAAATGGGCTAAAATTGAAGGATGGCGTGATAAAAACTTTGCGCATGAATTAATTAAGCAAGCTGTTGAGCGCAATAAAAAAATATAACGATTTTAATAAAATAAAGCCTATTTAAAAATAGGCTTTATTCTTTATTTTTTCTACGAGATGCAATCTCTAAAGGATTGCCATATCTGCTTTAGCTCTTCTAAATGTGTTGAAAAGTAAAGTTGTTTGTAGCGAGATATTGCACCGTTTTTCAGAGAAATAGAAGAAGATGGTATTCTCCATTGCTTGGCAAGAAATTTAATGAGAGCTTTATTCGCTTTTCCATCTTCAGGAACAGCACGAAGGCGTATAACCAGATATTGTTTCTCACCATCCCTACATTCAATCCCTATTATTTTGTCAACGGACGATTTGGGAATGAGATATACAAACAAAATCAAGTTATTTTTATCAACTTGATAAAACATGTATTCGCCTCAAGTAATATTTCTATACATACATGTTTGCGTAAACGCGCCACATAAAAGTACGAATAAAATATATAATAATGAACACTACAATAGGTGAAATATCAATCGTTCCCAAATTTGGTAAAATTTTCCGGATACGGCTTAGAACGGGATTTGTAAGACGATCTAGAAAGCTTCCTATCAAAACAACAAAGCGATTGCGTGAATTTATGATATTAAAGACATAAAGCCAAGAAAAAATGACACTAGCGATTAAAATATCAATATAAATCTCAAAAATCAAATCAATCGTTCGAAGCAATGCATAAATCATGCGTCATCCCTTTCAATCAAGGAAACAGAAGAGCGTATAGAAAACCTTCATTAAAGCAGGTCTGTGTATCAAAAAATGGTTTTATATTTCAATACTCTTTTTTCTTGAATAAAAACCAGATATCTAAATTCTTCATCTCTCTATTTAATGACGATGCAGTTAGAAAACAAATATCAAAATTAAAAATAGAACATACAATAGAAGAAACGGCAAAAAATCTGAATATCCCTTATAGGATTAATCTTAAATCTCATTGTCTTAATTATTAATATATAAAAAACAAACAAACTAAAAACGGCCTTTTAAAGGCCGCTTTTAGTTTTAAAATTATTTCTGCAAAGCAGTCAAACGATTAAGAGCACTGCTAAAACCATCTAGCTGAACAAATAAATCATTCAAAGCTGGTTCACCTGCAGCAGCAATTGTCATCGCCAACTTTAACTGTTTTCCAGAACGTAAAGCTGCTACGTGATTTTTGTCAAAAACGACAGGAACCACACAACCTGCTGGTACACAAGTCCGGATACCGGTTTCGATAACAGCTTTTCCCTCATCAACTTGTAAACGAACAGGCTTAGAAACCAAAATGCCAAAAGGAACTGTTAAATTACCAGATACAACACCCTCAGCATCGAGAGTAAGGCCCATAGCCACAACAACACGCCCCTGCTCATTCACTTCTTGACGGTGCATAAAACAAATTCTTTTCCCTTCTTGTATACCACAGTTAATAGTCCACAAACCGTAGGTTTCAGTCAAAGAAGAAGCTCCATTTGGCAATGTCGCTGCCGCATCTTTTGATGCAGGAGGTTTTGAACTTGTTGCAAATGCAACAGATGAAATACTCAAGAGAGTAAAAACTATAAGTAAATTAAATAACTTTTTCATTTTATATTCCTGTTCTTTACATAAAAGAGAAACATGTTTATTATTTATTATAATATAAAGCATCTTAATAAAAAAAGCTTTCTCGTAATCATATAGCTTTTATAATGGTCTAAGGCTACCTCGAAATTCGCTGACAACTTTCGTATAAACGTGCTTTTTAAAAGAAACAGCAATCAACGGAAGGGTTTCTAGATCAATCCATTTCCATTGATCGAATTCCGCTTTATTGCCATCTGGTGGCGGATTAATCGCAATTTCAGAAAGCTTTCCTGTAAACTGGAAAGCAAACCATTTTTGTATTTGCCCACGATATTTATTTGTTAATGTGCACCCAATAAGTTCTTGTGGAAAATCATAATGGAACCAATTTTGTGCTTCTTTAATCAACTTCACAGATCGAATACCCGTTTCTTCATAAAGTTCACGATATGCTGCATCTAATGGTTTTTCATCTTCATCAATCCCTCCTTGAGGAAGCTGCCAACGATGAGATATTTCAATATCTGCATGAATGGGCATCATTAAACGACGCCCAACCCACACTTTACCGTCATGATTAAAGATAACAATCCCAACACATTTGCGATATGGAAGAACCTTCAAATTAATACCTGCATCCATTTAATATTCCTCAAAATCGCAAGCTATAGATATCAATTCTCACTTTAACACATCCTTATTGGGATCTGGTGGAAATGCTGCATTTGCCATTTCACCTCGTAACAATTTATAAGCCTCATTCAACTGGATATCATCTTTAGGGTCTTTGGGAACAAAAGCAGCTGAACCAGATCCTTTATTACTCTCTCGTTTTCCTTTGATATGTCCTTTTAATGCAGACTCACCAACTTTTACATCATAACCCTTATATTTTTCAGGGAGTGGTTGCTCTACAATAATATCAGGCGTGATCCCTGTTCCTTGAATAGAAGTGCCAGATGGCGTGTAATAAAGTGCTGTTGTTAAGCGTAAAGCCCCATTTTCACCCAAAGGAATAATTGTTTGAACAGATCCTTTACCAAAAGACTGCGTCCCTAAAATTGTTGCACGACGATGATCTTGTAATGCACCCGCAACAATTTCAGAAGCACTTGCCGAACCACCATTAATAAGGACAATGAGCGGTTTTCCATTGATGACATCACCTGGCTTCGCATCAAATCTTGTCACATCACTCTTTTTGCGCCCACGAGTCGACACAATTTCACCTTTATTGAGAAAAGCACTCGAAACATTAACAGCTTGATCTAAAAGCCCACCCGGATTAAGCCGCAAATCAAGGACGTAACCTTTTAGCTTATCTTCAGGAATTTTAGATTGGATATCTTTAATTGCCGCCAGAAGATTATTCAATGTCTGCTCAGAAAACTGGATAACTCTTAAATATCCAATATCACCCTCAACCCGATATTTCACCGCTTTTACTTTGATAATATCACGAACAATCTTCACTTCAAATGGCTTATCAACACCAGAACGAATAATTGTTAAGGTAATTGGTGTTCCAGGAGCACCTCGCATCTTATTAACAGCTTCATTCAATGTTTGACCATTCGTTTGTACATCATCAATTTTTGAAATAAGGTCTCCTGCTAGAATACCTGCTTTTGAAGCGGGAGTATCATCCATTGGTGAAACAACTTTAATTAAGTTTTTTTCCATAGTGACCTCAATACCAAGACCTCCGAACTCTCCTTTCGTAGAATCCCGCATATCCTTGGCTTCTTCAGCATTCAAATAAGATGAATGAGGGTCCAGTGATGTGAGCATGCCATTGATAGCATTTTCAATAAGCTTTTTATCATCTGGAACTGTAACGTATTGCATACGCACACGCTCAAAAACATCGCCAAATATAGCTAGCTTTTTATATGCATTATCTTCATTATTCGCAGCAACAGACTGCACCATAATCATTGAACAGGCGCCGAGCAATACCCCAGCGACCAAAAGAATAACTTTACGAATCATTTTGGCTCCTTCTTATTTTTTCAGTCTGCCACCAAGGAGTTGGATTTACAGGTTTTCCCTGCTTTCTAAACTCAATGTAAAGCATTGGAGAAGTTTTTCCTATATCCAATGCAACACTGTTTGAAATAAATTGCATCTCCATTATACCCAGAGGCTCACCTGAAAGAATAAATTGCCCCTGTTTTACATTAATTCTCGACATTCCAGTAAGAATGATATGATAACCATTTCCAACATTGAGAATGATTAACTGTCCATAAGAACGAAATGGCCCTGCAAAAGCAACAAAAGCATCCACAGGTGATATAACAACAGCTCCTGCCTCTGTTTCTATCGTTTCACCAAAGCGCGTAATCTGCGAACTTTTGTTAGAGTGATGTATTCTTTTTCCTGAAACAGGAAAAAGTAAAGAACCTTTTCGGCTTTCAAAATTGGACTGTTCTAACAATTGCAAACTTTTCCGTACCTGTACTGATGCATCAGAGTTAAGTTTTGACTGACGATCGAGCTCTAAAATCAATTCTTCCAAAGACTGCGCTTTTTTAGCAAGAGCAATATTTTTTTGTTGCTGTTCTGTAAGTTCTTTTTCTGATTTTTTTTGTAGTTTGTTTTTTTGGTCTAATAAAAGCTCTAGACGTTTTCGCTGCTCTGCTTGATTTTGCAGTTTTGTCTTTAATGCCTTATATTCTGTAGTAATGGAATTACTCAAATTGGTCAACTCCTTGAGTTTTTCTGTTAAATCTCGTGTTTTCTCCTGCATCTGAGGAATAACAGTACCTAATAAAACAGAACTACGTATAGAAGCCAACGCATCCTCTGGCTGTATCATAAGAGCAGGAGGCGGATTCAATCCCATACGCTCCAAAATTGCAAGAACTTCCGCAAATTCAGCACGACGATTTTTTAAACTTTGATAGACTTGTACCCGCTTTTCTATCATTTTTTTAAGCTTTTCTTCCCTTTTAGCAATATCATCTGCTACTATACGTTCTTCTTTAGCCGCTTTTATGAGTGCATCACTCAAAACACGTTGATCTTTTTTTAAATGCTCAACTTGATGCATAAGAAAAGCAACACGCTCACGCGAAAGTGAAATATTTTGACGAATTTCTCCTAATTCTTTATGTACTTCCGTACTCCTCATTGTATCTTCCGCACGCGATACAGAAAAGCAAAAAAACATACTCAAGAGCAGAATGACAAATATGACGCACTCCTCATATAAATATAGCATCTTTCTATGAAGAAGCTTTTTCATTTGCAAAAACCATGACACCTCATCGTATACATTAGAGATGCTTTAAATGGTGTCAGCTAAAACAATATTAATAAACATATAAATAAGTGCTAAAAATTGCACAAAAATATTAAAAACGATGATACGGATGGTTATTTTCAATTGTTACAGCGCGGTAAAGTTGTTCTGTAAGAAGAATACGTGCAATTTGATGTGGCCACGTCATCAAACCAAAAGATAAAAGAAAATCAGCACGCTTCTTTATTTGTTCATTATGCCCATCAGGTCCTCCCAAAGCAATGACGACATCTCGAATGCCCTCATCACGATAACACCTTAATTTTTCAGAAAAAGAAATTGACGAAATCGATTCTCCACGCTCATCTAACACAATTAATCGACATTTTTCAGGTAAAAATTCAATAAGTTTTCTCCCCTCTTCCTCCATACGTTGACAAACTGTTTGAGCACGACTTTCTGGTATCTCTTGTAACTTTTTTAAATGAAAGCCTACATCTCCAGAAATTTTAGAAAAACGATCCAAATAATGCTGAACTAATTTTTGCTCCGCCCCACTTTTCATACGACCAACCGCAAAAATAGAAATTTGCATTTTAATGATCTCCGAAGAGAAGCAAAGCCGTATCGTTTAAATCCGGTGTCATCCATATTTTTTCTAAATTATAAAAAAGACGAATTTCTGGACGAAAAAGATGAGTGATAATATCACCTGTATCAATCAATACCCAGTCACCTCCAGCAAGCCCTTCTACACGCGCAAGCCCCTGCCCACTATCTTTCCAAGTATGTAATAAATGATCAGCAACAGACGATACATGACGCTGCGAATTTGCTGAAGCTATGACCATATAATCAGCCAAAGATGACTTCCCTCGAATATCAATAGCAACAATATCTTCTGCTTTTGTATCTTCTAAACTCTTGAGAATAACTTCAAGACTCTCACTAACAGAAAAAACTTTTTTTTCTTTTGAAGGCATAATATCGTAAGAGTGTTTGTGTGCAACGTTTTTCAGATCAATATCCTTTCTTATCGTTGTGGAATCTAAAAAAGAGACTTCTCTAAAGAGAAGCAGAATCTTATGAAATGTTCAAGAAAAATCATTCTTCTTCAAACGAAGGTTTGTTGAAGATTGAAAAGATAAAGGTCCATGCAAATAAGTCCAAACTGGTGGCTTGATAAAAGGTAATCGCTTACTTTCTCTCTCATCCAAACGAAAACGGCGATAAATATGTGCCATAGGAGAAGAAAGTGCTGACCGATTGCCTAAAGGACGATCAATAATCGCAATAGGAAGCATAGAGACGATATCATGCCATCGATACCATTGATGTATCGTCGCAAAACTATCTGCCCCCATAATCCATACAAAATTTACGCCACTGTAATGGGTAAGAATATGAAAAATCGTATCTACTGATACTTTGCTCCCTATAGCCTGTTCAAAACCTGTTAAGCGAATTTTTGGATGGTCAATAAGTTTAAAACTTAATTGCATTCTCTCCTCTAAAGAGGGCAACTGTGTACAATCCTTTAAAGGATTTCCTGGAGTGATCATCCACCATAACTGATCAAGATGCAAACGCCGAATGGCAATTTTTGCAACAAGAAGATGCCCCGCATGCGGTGGATTAAAGGAACCACCAAAAAGACCCACAACATTAGATCTTTCAACATGTGGCATACAATTTTTCCATGGAAAAAATGGTGTTCTCAAGCTCTAACCTGACCATTTCCTTTAACGTGATATTGAAATGATGTTAGCTGTCCAACACCTATGGGACCACGTGCATGCATTTTTCCTGTTGCGATACCAATTTCCATTCCAAAACCAAATTCACCTCCATCAGCAAATTGTGTAGATGCATTGTGTAATAAAATAGCTGAATCTAAATGATTAAAAAAATTCTTCACCACTTCCAAATCCTCAGCAATAATCGATTCCGTATGTCCTGATGAATAACGCTTGATATGAGAAATGGCTCCCTCAACACCCTCAACCGTTTTAACAGAAAGAATAGCATCAAGATATTCATGCGACCAATCTTCTTCAGAAGCTAATTTGACATCTGGCATAAGAAAAACAATATCTTCTGTGGCACGAATTTCACACCCCTTTTCCTGTAAAGCAGTTAAAACAGGAAGAAATTTTTTTAATGCTTGGCCGTCAATGAGAACTGTCTCAACAGCACCGCATATCCCTGTTCGCCGCAGCTTTGCATTTAAAACAATATTGCGTGCCATATCTAAATCTGCCGATTTATCAATATAAATATGACAAAGTCCCTCCAAATGAGCAAAAATTGGAACACGTGCATCAGACTGAACACGAGCAACAAGGCTCTTTCCACCACGTGGTACGATCACATCAATCGCTCCATCCAATCCTTTGAGCATTTCCCCAACGGCAGCACGATCTGTCGTTCCAACCATTTGGATAGCATCTTTGGGTAAACCAGAGCGCTCTAAACCTTGTACCAAAGCTAAATGAAGAGCATGAGAAGAATGAAAGCTATCCGAACCACCGCGCAAAATCGCAGCATTACCTGCTTTTAAGCACAAAGAACTCGCATCAACTGTAACATTGGGACGACTTTCATAAATAATGCCAATCACACCAAGAGGTGTTCGTACACGACTTATATGAAGCCCATTTGGACGCGTCCATTCATCCATCACTTGTCCAACAGGATCAGATAAACGAGCAACTTGGCGAACACTGTCTATCATTGCACGTAAACGCAAATCATCTAATTTTAGCCGATCAATCATTGCAGCTTTCAAATTATTCTGAGCAGCATTCTCTAAATCTTGACAATTCGCCCGTAAAATTTCATCTGACTGAGCCTCTAGACTTAAAGCGATCATTTCTAATGCATTGTTCTTTTGCTCAGAAGAAGCAACAGCTAACGCTGCAGCGGCATAGCGTGCTTTTTGTCCCATATCTTTCATTTGTTCTTCTAAAGTCATCGTAACATCCACTCTGCCAAAACAATAAAAACAAAAGTAACTTTTTTAAACAGTATTGGTCAAGCAACGTACAATCATATCATTACGATGCACCATAGCAGAGCGCGCCTCATACCCAAGAATAGCTTCGATTTCTTCACTTTTATGTCCTATAATGCGTACAGCCTCATCTTTGTCATAGCTTACAAGTCCACGCGCAATCTCAACTCCATCTGTACCAACAATTGCAACCGTATCCCCACGCTGGAAATTTCCCTCAACGCCAATAACCCCTGCAGCTAATAATGATTTTCCTGATTCAAGAGCCCTAATGGCTCCTTGATCAATCGTCAAAACACCAGATGGATCTAAATGACCAGAAATCCATGTTTTCCAAGCATTGACAGATTTCTTACTTGCCGCAAAAAAACTCTTGCGTTCACCTTTGTCAATTGCAGCAAGAGGATTCATACGCTTGCCTGAGGTGATAATCATCGCCGTTCCAGCAGCATTAGCTATTTTTCCGGCTTCAAGCTTAGTCTTCATTCCTCCCCGTGAAAACTCTGAAGCAGCAACATCTGCCATTTTTTCGATATCATGCGTAATGGATGCAACAAAAGGTATAAATTCAGCCGTAGGATCACTATGGGGAGACTTTGTATAAAGACCATCAATATCGGATAAAAGTATTAAAAGATCTGCCCTCACCATTGTTGCCACACGTGCAGCTAAACGATCATTATCACCATAACGAATTTCAGTTGTTGCAACAGTATCATTCTCATTAATAACAGGCACAGCTCCCAAATATAAAAGCGTCTCAATCGTTGCACGTGCATTGAGATAACGCCTTCGCTCCTCCGTATCAAATAAAGTGAGCAAAATTTGGCCTGTTTTGAGCCCATGTTGAGCAAGCGCATCACCATAGGTTTTTGCTAACTCAATTTGCCCCAAAGCAGCACATGCCTGGCTTTCTTCCAATTTCAAAGCCCCCTTAGGAAGCTGTAGCAATGTCCTTCCTAAAGCAATAGCACCTGAAGACACCAATAATATCTCTACGCCTCCTTTGTGTAATTCAACAACATCATTGATCAAGCTTTTAAGCCATTCAACCCGTAAACCTGCCTGAGGATCAACCAAAAGGGCAGATCCAATCTTGACCACAATACGTTTATAGTGTGTAAGTTTTTGCGATCCAACAGCCATCTCAATCAACCTTGCTATCCCCACTGATCTCCTCTTTGCGTGACATTTCAATAATATGTGCACCAGCACGCAGCACATTTTCTAAACCTTCGCGGCTAACCGCAGAAAACATCATAACTGGTTGATCCGCTGCTCTTTGCAAAGCTTCCCGTTTAGCTTCACGCTCTTCAATTGTCAGAGTATCTATCTGGCTTAAAGCAACAATTTCAGTTTTATCACTTAGATTATTTCCATATGCCTCAAGTTCATGACGCACAATTTGATATGCTTTTGCTACATCTTCTTCTTGAGAAGAAATTAGATGAAGCAGTACGCGACAACGTTCCACATGTCCTAAAAAACGATCTCCAATTCCCACACCTTCATGCGCTCCTTCAATTAATCCTGGAATATCAGCCAAAACAAATTCACGACCATCAATACGTACAACACCAAGATGAGGATGTAGAGTGGTAAAAGGATAATCTGCAACTTTTGGTTTTGCAGCCGTTACAGAAGCTAAAAAAGTTGATTTTCCAGCATTTGGTAAACCAACAAGCCCCGCATCAGCAATTAACTTCAAACGAAGCCATATTGCACGCTCTTCTCCAGCCAAACCTGGATTTGCACGACGCGGTGCCCGATTTGTCGATGTTGTAAAGTGAAGATTGCCAAAACCGCCATTCCCTCCTTTTGCAAGGCGATAGCGCTGTCCCACTTCCGTTAAATCACATATTAACGTTGTATTATCTTCTTCAAAAATTTGCGTCCCAACCGGAACTTTAAGGATGACATCATTACCCTTCTCACCCGTCATATTACGCCCCTTGCCATGCCCCCCTGTTTTTGCTTTAAAATGCTGTTGGTAGCGATAATCAATCAGCGTGTTAAGCCCATCAACAACAAGAGCCCAAACATCACCACCCCGTCCTCCATTCCCCCCATCAGGTCCCCCAAATTCTATGAATTTTTCACGACGAAATGATACTGCTCCAGAACCTCCATTACCAGAACGAATATAAACTTTAGCTTGATCAAGAAATTTCATTGGAAACACTCACTGAGGAATCAATCTCTTTACCTCTATAGGCAATACATTAGTTTTACCAGTTTTTCATCATTGATAACAGAAAAACTGTCACTATCGCCTATAACTCTTTGAGAAAAAAATCATCACATCTAAATAGGTTAAGTAAAGTTAAGTCTTCTTAAAAGAAGGCGCTATTCTTGTATTTTTGTTTTTCCCTTAAATTCAAGTGCTAGAAGATAAAGCTCTACTGATTCTGATCGGCTTGCGGGTGGTTTAACATGATAGACTTTTTTAAAATGCTGTTTTAGTATCGTAAGAAGAGTGTTTTCTGCTCCTCCTTGAAAAGCCTTTGCTAAAAAATGTCCCCCAGGCTTAAGAACCGAAAGAGCAAAATCAGCCGCAACTTCACATAAATAAATCGTTCTTAAATGATCCGTCTGACGATGACCTGTTGTTGGCGCTGCCATATCAGAAAGAACCACATCCGGTTTTGTCCCTAAAGTTTCAATTAATTTCTGCGGTGCATCTGTATGCAAAAAATCCATTTCCAACATGGCAACTCTAGGTAATGGATCAACATGTAAATAATCAATACCAACAACGCTAGGATCCTCATCACTTGACCCTACTATACGCTCAGCCACCTGACACCAGCCCCCAGGTGCTGCTCCTAGATCAATAACCTTTTGACCTTTTTTCAAAAACCTATAGCGCTCATTAATTTCAATGAGTTTATAAGCCGCACGTGAACGATAACCATCTACTTTTGATTGATGGACATAAGGATCATTCAGATGCCTCTCTAACCATCGTCGTGATGAAGCTTTAATGGTTCCTGCTTTCTTTTTTACGCGCTGATATAATTCATGTGACCCTGAACCTCCATAGCCACCTCTCGGTGTTTTTGTTGTTTTTTTCATCGTTATTCATTGTCTCCATATTTAATTCTCTAACGCTTGAAATCTCTGCTCTTTCTACGACGACACCATACCCCATCGCGTAACATTAGCTCTATCAAAATTCCTTCCCTTAATCCACGATCAGCAACTCTTAAACGCTGACTTGGCCAAACTTCCCGAATAACATCTAAAATTGCACAACCAGCTAAAACTAAATCTGCTCTCTCGCGCCCAATAAAAGGACTTATGACACGTTTTTCTATATCCCATGATAATAGACGTTGTGTCATAAGTGTAATGTCTGCATCCTTCATCCAAATGCCATCCACTTTTTTCCTATCATAACGCTCTAAATTAAGATACATTCCTGCTAAAGTCGTAACTGTACCGGAGGTTCCCAAAAGATGAAACTTCGAACCTTGTGCTAACTCTCCTAATTTATGACGATCTGAAAAATTATTTAATAACCCTCGCACATAGCTTTTCATTTTTTCAAAATCGTCTAAGCTAATATCATTCCCTCCAAAACGTTCAGCAAGCGTAACAACACCAACAGGAAGAGAAGTCCAAGCGATAATTTGTCTAGCTAAACGAAAAGAATGCTTTTGAGAAACATCAAGTAGCACAATTTCTGATGACCCTCCTCCAATATCAAAAAGCACAATTGCGTCAGTATTTGGTTCAACAAGTGTACTACACCCTGTAACAGCAAAACGCGCTTCTGTTCGCCGATCAACAATTTCCAATTCAAGTCCTGTCTCCTCCAAAACACGCTGAATAAAATGTCTACCATTTTCTGCAGAACGACAAGCTTCCGTTGCAATCAAGCGATAACGCTTAATATGCCTTTGTTTTAGCTTTAAATGACAAATCTTTAATGCCTCAATCGCACGATCCATAGCTTGTGTATTAAGAAAACCGTTATTTATTAAACCTTCTCCCAATCGTACAATACGAGAAAAAGCATCAACAACACGAAAATATCCAGGTTTACTGGGAGATGCGATAAGAAGACGACAATTATTTGTTCCGAGATCAAGTGCCGCATAAAGAGGTGGAGATTTTACTGGATGGAACCGTCGAAGAAAAGGTGCTTTGAGTTTTTTTGTTTTTTGAGCACCTATCATTATCTGATTATGAAACTCAAAAGCTGCCTCAGATTGAACAAAAACCTGTTTCTGTTCATAATGTTTTTTTCTCTGTTGTCTCTTTATATCAACAAGGACAGAGTATGCCTCTGTTCGTGACAATGCAGAAAGATTATTTGTATTACTACTGCACTGATCATACAACTGATCTGCTTTGGTATCGTATATTTCTCCTCGCTTTAACTCTTTTGAACCATAATTTAACGGGGTCATGTCCCTTATCCCTTGAGCGTTCCCCAATAAATAAACGCGAAAACTCTTCTGCTCATTCCTAAATAAAGCAATAATGCAGCATCAAATGATATATACAAGAAATCATTCTTTCTTTTTCTATCATTAAAATTTTCTACACTAACATCATTCAGATTTTTGTATAATCTTTCGGTTGTTTCCGTGAAATCATGCATCTCTTTATGAACTTAAAACTATAAATTAATCGTTTACGTTCACATCAATTTTTATAAATTATGCTCTTTTCTTGATACCATTTACACGGAGCACACATCTATTGTAACAAACCTACACTATCATACTATTTGCTGACTTTTAAGGTTACAACAACCTATACATTAGTACGGTTTATAAGAAAAAAAATTTTTTTCGTTATCCACACACAAACCACGTTTGTTATATGCAATGAAATGGCTTTGATTATGCTGGAATAAAAGTTCCGTAGTACTACAAAATGCAATTACAATAGCTGTTATTTCGTGAATACCAATAAAAACTATCGTTCAAAAAAACTCTAGAATTATAAAATTTATCTGAAAAATATTAATGCTTAATCAGACCGCATTAAAAATCCATTTGAAGCTTAAAAAAAGAATTTAGTCTACTCATTATTGTAAGGAAGAAATCGAGTATTTCTAATCTTTTTTACTTTTAATAACTAACGAAATCACTCTTTAAGCATTATAGGAAACACTAACTTGATTTTCTATTACATATAAAGAACTTACTGTGACTTTATATTCATAAAACTCTCACTCTTTCCAATAAATCACCTTGATATCATATTATATAAAACTTCTTACTTATTGACCTTATAATTTACACTCAAAAATATAATACAACAATTTATGGAAAAATGACTCTTGTTAAAAATACTCGATGGATTCTAAGGACGGAAAGAATTAAGTGCCGCATTTAACCCTTTAAATGGTACAGTAAAAGAAAATACCTTACCTTCTTTAGTTTTATAGGAAATACGTACCTTATTGTTCTGCTCTATTTGTTTAGTCAAAACCGGCCCTACAGGTGATTGTGCCAAACAAACCGTTTCATTACATTGCGTATAATTAATAAGAACAGGTTTTTTAACATCTTTTACAAACATTTGAATCGGAACATTTATATCAGAATTTGGCAATGTTCGAAAAAGCATCACTGCTTGACCACTTGTCGTAGAAACAAGAGACCAACTAAAAATGGTATTTCCTTCTTGATCATGAACCGTCTGTGTCACATTACATATACCTTGCTTATGTTTAAGCTTTTGTTTTTCGTCACAAATCAAAGTCCAATCATAAAATTGCATAATAATTCGACGTGTTTCGCCAGGTTCTCCCTTAGGTATCGATAAGTGCGGTGGATGCACTGTATAAATATTATTATTCTCGTTGGCAAAGCTTTCGCTCTTGCCTATTAAGGCAAGAGCAAACAGCAGAACCTTTACTAACATACTTCTCGTTTTTACAATAACAGCCATTTTTTCTATTATCATCTCAACCTCAGAGTAATTCCAGCGCCTATTCCCCAATGACCTCCAGCACTTGTCACAGATACATTCGAGCGAATATTTCCATCTTCAGATGTATAACCAGCACCAAGAGCAAGTGCAGATTGACTGCGCCATAAACCACTCCCAAATGAAACACTTAAAGATCCTGGTATATCATAGTAACGTAAGTTGGACACCGCTAGACCAATAGCAGCAGCTTGTCTTGCTTCTTTCCGAACATCCTGAATAGCATAATTCAACGTCTCAAATTTCATATCCGTATAGGATTTAGACTCGTTAACAGCATCATTGACAAGACCACTAACTTTCTCATCCGTATACTTATTGGCATCTTCAAGAACTATCTTCATC
>NZ_JBHINR010000010.1:0-28840 GCF_042195105.1 Bartonella sp. CL436QHHD
CAGCAAAGATAAAGATCTTACAGAAAAAGAACAACAGCTCCTTCACGAGATGATAGAGACCTATCAAGGCTTAAAGATGATATCACGCATCATGAAGTGGTTGTTACTCATTATATTTGTGTTTATTCTCGATTTTGCCCACCTTATAGATGCGCTCGATAATATCTTCTTACATTTAAAACAGTGGTTTTCAAAGAATTGAAGAACAGAATACTTGACTGGCTTGCTTTGATCGATGATGTAATAAATCCTTTTTAATAATATCCATAAAAGTTCTATTTCTTGCTTTTGCATTCCCAATAACAGCACTTGGAGATATAACTTGTACAAATGCATTACCCATAGAAAGACTTCCCTGATAACATTTTCCTTCTTGAGAAAAAACTTCTATGAAATGATTTGTATCAAGCAATGTATATGCAAAATCATCATCTATTTCAGCTATTAAATATAAATATATCTCATTAACACCATATGTTTTAAGGACTCTGGCATAATTACTTAATTGTGCAACGCCTGAATTTTTGTAATCTGCCGTAGGCTTTTTTAATTCTATTAAGACAACACGTTTTTTTTCTTCAGAGTCGAAATAGATAGCTATATCAGGTCGGCTACATAATTCTGTTTTTTTTCTTCCAGAATTAATAGATAACGAATCAACGTTTGAAAGAAATTCTTGTATCGTTTTCTCACTTTGTAAATAGTTATAACTCATAAATTTATCATCAATTATCCATAAATTATTTTCTTCTAATGGCAAAGGAGAAAATTTATCAGCTTTTTTTCCCTGGTGAATAAATAAATTATGAATGTCTTTTTCTAAAGTTTTTGGTGTTAATAATTTAGAGAATTGATTCAAAATATCATCTCGGAATTGAATGTATTGTGTTAATTCTAGACTAGCAAATTTTTGTGCTTTTTGTAAATTTTCTTTTGGCTTTCCTTTGCCTTCATGAAGAGTTTTTCTGAATGCTAGTTTTCTTTTTGAATATTTTTTTTCCGCGTTTTCAATAAATGAATCTTCTTTGAAGACACCCCCAATTACATCTTTTGTGTCTAGGAAGTCTACTAAATAAGGATATTCTTCAGCAATTTTTTTGAAAAGAGTGCTCTTTTTTTCTTTAATTTCCGGAAATTGGCTGTTAATTATTTTATTTAAAGTGTTTTTTAACGTTTGATTAATATCATCCCAAGTCAGTTGGGTTTCTAAGTCAGGATCTGTTTTATTAATCTCAAACTCATTCCGTTCGTCGTTAACATACTTATCCAAAATAGGTGATTCTAATAAAAATATCATCATCACATTGTTTATTGGATTGATATTTATAAACTTTGAAAAAGGCATAACAGTACGATTATTAGCACAATAGTAAGCCTCTACTTTAGTCTTAGAATTTGTGTTCTCTTCAAAATAATAAGAAAGGCTGAAGGGAATATTTGAAAGACCGATTTTGAGAGTTTTATTTTCTAAGTAAGGTAAATCTTGCGTATTGATTGTTCTTTTCTCTAAGCTTTCTACATCTTCTAAATTTTTTACATCCCTTAAGTTATTTAGATCTTCTAAATTTTCTACATTATGTACATAAAAGTTAATTTGGATATTTTCATCTTTCTTTAAAAAAAGTAAAGGAAGAAGATGATAATAAATTTCATTATGAACTAGGTTTATATCTAACACATTTTGTTTATAAGGTTCTTCAAAAGATAAATGTGTATTCCACCATTTATCTTTTTCGCCATTTTCTTTTTTAAAAGAATCTTGTGTGAACTGTGGAGTGAAATTCAGTGAAATTTGAGCATGATGTTTATCTTTGCTAAAACTAATAATTTTAACTTCTTCGAATATTTTCAAGTAAGTAATACGTCCAACCCCTTTACATCCTTCTTGAATTTTATAATCACTTTTATAGGTAGAGAAAGATTTGATATTCTCTTTTGTAAATCCATCTCCATTATCAAAAACACTTATAGAAAAAATTGGTTTATTCCCCCACAAATCTGCATTGCCATAAAGTTGGAATAAAATATCAATTTTTGTTGCATGAGCTTGTATAGAGTTAACGATAGATTCCTTAAGAACTGTAACGATATTCGTTTCTGAAGAAAGATCGCGGATTATAGCATTAAGATTGACAAGCATGAGTACACCAATATATTTTATTTATATATCTCGTTGTAATATTTAAATTTTATAATGATATTAAACACACTATTCCTGATGAAAAGTTAATAATTTCTCACCATAAGAGATATTGTATATGCTTGATAACGGTTTTGTATAGAGGTATTGGACAAGATCTCCACACACTAAAAAATAAAGACTAACCAAAATTTGAAAAACTTTATTAGAATCAGAATAAAATACTTATTATTTCTAAAGGATTTTTTAAATGTTACCCCCTTTGGTAAAACTTTACGCAAACTTCGTATTGATCACTCAGAACGCCTCTGATATATGGCTAAAAATTAGATATATCTGTAGCGGTTTTATCTTATAGGGAGATTGGAAAGAAGCCTGTACCGGTTGGCATGGAAGAAAAGATCATAGAACTATACGATTTAGATCAAGAAGCGGCAGAACTTTTGAGAAGAGAAGCAGAGGCTTGTCGCATAAGTTTTACGATCAGACCTTCTAATCCATTGAGTTGTGAAATTGTTGGCATGTTTGCTAGACATTTTAAATGTTTTTTCACAATAGGATTTAGAAGTATTCAAAACATTATTAGAAATGCTTAACGAAGTTAAAATAAAATGCTACCGTTGTAGAGGAATATTAAAATCCTATTCCCTCACTTTTATTCACGCATCCTGCACCTTAAAAAAATATATAAAATTAATAAGTTATATAGATAAAAAGAAGGATTGGCACTTCATCTTGAAGTTTTAAAATCAAAGCTTTTTCTACTAAACTCATGATGTCAACCAGAGCAGTACAATCTTTATCACTCATATTTTCATGTCTAGAAAATTGAGATAATGCCATCCATAAATCGCATAAGAAGTTAGTATTTACCTTCATTGCACACCTCCATGGATTTGTTCTCTCAAACATGCCAATCCTTTAGGTGTGATTTTTGTTGAAGGCAGCACCTTTTCTGTTCCATCCGGTTTTTGAATGGTGATGGCAGAACAGTCTATGAAGCCTTTTTTGATTTTATCCTGATTAAGGTAACAATGGACCACTCGGAGCACGTCGATACACCCAATCATTTTTACGCAAGTAATCTGTTAAATCCTTTGGTTTTATCTCCAACATCTTCGCGGCTTCAATCAAACCAAACAAACCATCAGAGCGTTTTAAGCCTTCTAAAGCTTTTGCTTTTAGTGCTAATTCTGAAATAACATGGTCTTTCTGCTCATTGTCTTTCCAACTCTTTCCAACGGTCAATTATCTTTGCTCGTAAGGCAGTGCTGTAACTAGAAACAAGAATTAAGCATTCACGCTTTGGCAGGTTATAACAAGGGCGGCTTTCACCTTTGTTATCAAGGTAGTGCCCACCAAAATCAACCTCCTCAAATTTGAGGGCGTTAAGTTCTTCAAGCGTTTTCTTGATGTCACGCATAATATTGTCATGCCTTTTGCCACATAATTCAGTAATTTTAATAATGGTATTCATAAAGAATTTTTAGATGTTAGACGTTCCTTAATGACATTCTAAAAGAGTGCTGGGCGCTAAAAAACACGGCATCTAGTCCGTCGTTACGCCTTTCCCCGAAGGGTGTTATATGGCATCACCATACCCGACAAAGCTATTATATGCATGTAGCAACAATGAGTTAAGTGTACAATGTACAGTCAAATTGAAAATTCTGTCGCTAGCGATAGTTCGCACTAGTCTGCCCGCAACGAAGCCAACCCGCTGGGAAGTACATTTTGCATTGATTTTATTGACTTTTTTATGAAAAAAACAAAGCATAAGTGATAATCTGTTTTTAAAATTGCAATCAAAGTGTGTAATGCATAAACTCATAAGGATATGGAATATATAGATAAAGTTTAAGAACATAATCTAGCTTTTCTTGTTGGCAGCGTATTCATGATGAGCAAGTTAGTTCTGTATATTGGCAATTAATCTCTCATTGGCTTTTTTACAATAGCACTTGCAATCTCTGTCTTTGACATGACCTCAGAAGTTGAGGGTCCCTCTTGTTTTGCAATGGGGAATTGATCTCCATTTACCCTTTGAAAAACATTACCCTTCATCTTTTTTAAATCAACACGCTTTGGAAAACTCCCACCCTTGATAAAAACATAGGGCAAGATTTGTTTTTTTCCAAACAGTTGTGTAAGTCACGCCGCGTTTTGTTTCTCTTGCTTTAAAAAATTTAAGAAGTATCGGTGTTCCAGAACGAATGATATCTGTCTCAAGAAACCTTGCTGTCGCCTTTTCTTTAATATAAACACCTTGCTTAATACGCTTTGATTGGGCTGATGTAGTATCAGAAATCTTCTTTTCTGCAAAGCGTTCGACTTGTTTTGCAGAGGTGTTTACAGCATTACGCAGAAAGGGGACCAATTAAGGCGAGGGGCTTGAAGACTGGTGAAGGTATCATTCACCTGTTGAAGATACCATTTTGGGTGGATACTTAATTTCAACTTCTAAGGCTTTTTAGGAGCAGGTGTTGATGATTGAGAGACCTTAGATGCTTTTGGCTGTTCGAGTGGAATTTCCTCTGTCACTGGTTCAGATGATGTTTGTGCTGCTTCTTGTTTTATCTGCTTAATTTGTTCAACTGCCTTGTCAGGTTTTGCTGTTGTTTTGACCTCAACAAAAAGTTTTGCAGCATTGGCGCGCTTGAGACGTGCGTAGACTTGATTGGAAACTTCAACAAATGGATTATTGGGTGTTGATGGTTCAAAGCGAACAGTGCTTTTATTGTCGCCAACAACACACATTGGCTTAGTGATGACAGCTTTCATTATGGCTCCTTTTGAGTCATAATTAATGACATCATTAGTCAATTATTGATTTTTATTCTGTGAAAAATTGATTAGCCGATTGTCAACAGAAAAAATCNTATGGCTCCTTTTGAGTCATAATTAATGACATCATTAGTCAATTATTGATTTTTATTCTGTGAAAAATTGATTAGCCGATTGTCAACAGAAAAAATCATGATCTTATGCTTTTTTACTTTTTACCTAAAGTTGGTGTTTTTAAACATAAAAAAGTGTAGAAAAAATTCAAGTAAGAAATGTTGATAACCTTGCTAAGACTTCATCCATAATTATATATGGAATAGTTTCCATTCTTTTTCCATTACGCGCTACTATATCTAAAGCACGCGGTTGGTCGCAGCGTATCACACCTGTTGTATGCAGCTCTGTTCCCACCAATGAAATAGCAAAATCTGCTGTTCTAGCAAAATTTTCTCCACTCGTAATGGGCAAAACAATGGGTGTTTTGTTAAATGATTAAACGCCTCCGGTGATACAATCAGTACAGGACGCGTTCCTTTTTTCTCATAAACAGAAGTTGGGTCAAGCGATACAAACCAAATTTCACCTCGCTTCATTACAAGAGCTCTCTGCCAGCAGGTTTAGCATCAAACCACTCTACATCTTTATCCGCAAAATCGTCTGAAGGATTACATTGGGCTAACAATTCTTCAAGAGTGTAATTTTGCGATATCTGTGGTTTCACAACCAATTATCCATTGTCAATAACCAAACCCACTTGCATATTTTCAGTAAGATGAAGAACATCAATCAATGCAGGCGGTATAGAGAGTATAACTGATCCTCCAACTTTACGTAATTTTGTTGTGTGCATAAAACGCCCTCTCTAATATTATATAAAAATATAACATAAAGCCCATGATTCAATAGCTTTTTATGCTTTTGTGTAAAATGTTTAAGAAGCGCATTTAGAGCAATACGCAATATACTCTGAATAAAGTCAATATTTTTTTATCTCTCTGCTTATCTCGTCTATAAGAGGTTTGTAATTGAGAACGCTTTTCGGAATAGTACCATCGTAAACCCATGCTTTTACTTGCGCTTTGGTACTAAAATCCGCATTCTTAGGTGTTTTGTAATACTGACCACCATCAAACTTTGCACACTCTCTTGTGCCGTCTTCATATTCGTAGAGGTTGTAAAGATACTCCTCTGCTCCGTCCCCCCCCATAGTGCATATCCAGCGCCGTTGCAGCAAATCTCTTTCGCATGGGCTGTTTACGGTTTTTTAAGAATAGATGTTTTAAAATGAATATGCTTTAATCCTAATTTTACAAATTTGTCTATTTGCCTCAAATTTGATCGTACAGAGCGTTTTATAGGATAGGTTTTTTATCATAAAATCTTTAAATTGCTCTGTACGGTGCCATTTTTTCGATTTAAATGCACATCCAATCACAAAACGATCAGCAATTTTCACTAGTTTACTAACCTGCAATGTTTTTCAATGTTCCCCCAAGACCATTTAAAATCCCTTCAAGCTTTTGCTTTTCAACCAACGCGAGTGGTCTTGAATTCTCTCTCATTGCCTTTTCTTTCAGTCTTTTTTCACGGGTGTTCAAAACAGCCTTGCGTACTAGATTGGCTTTCGTCAAAAGACTATTTTCCAAATCACGACATAAGCTTACTAACTCACGAGAGCTTGGAAAAAACGTATCCGATAAACCTTCTAACTCATCGCATAAAGTCCGTTTAACCGTTTTTATCAGTGACCACGCAGAAACACTTTCCAAAACCATTCCATAGGTAAGCGCCATACCTTCATGATCTGCCTGTTGCGAAATTTTTCAACCACACGAAAGCATCCGAATTGCTTTAGCTATGTCCTTTTTGCTCGCTTTTATTGAAAACAATTCGTGAAGTTGATCACAAGCACCTAAGGCAATCGTTTCCTGCTGTTGTGTCAATGCACTGCCACTCTTCAAAACCAAAGGAAACTCCGGAGCTATCATCTCGTGAATGTGTTTTAAAGTGACCTCGAGACCCGATATCAAGGGTGCTGTCTGAGATGCGTTCACCAACGCTTTTTTGCCTTTGAGAGTGATTTTCCATAGTTTTTTCCTTTCCCTAAATCCTCGATAGCTTTTTGCACCCAATTGCGCCACGTTGCTTTCCAATCCGTTTTACGTGCATCCTTGCGTGCTCTAGATTTCCAATAATCTCGAAATTTTGCCATTTCGACTTTCACACGCTTTGGAGGCAAACCTTCTTTGATTGCGAAATCATAAACAGATTCGAAATCATCAGGGATACGAAAGCTACGGTCATTTTTAACCCATTTCGCTTTTCTTCATATTATCTTACTCCTGTTAAGAGTGTGAATGTGCTGCTGGTGTTGGAGAAATATTAGGATTGATGATAAGGCGTTTGTTAGATGCAAATGACCTCGAAGAAGAGCTTAAGCATTACAAATCAGTTACAACAGAAGCTAAGCGAATTTTACCAAGCTCTGTTGTGAAAGCTGCTTAACGTTAAAAACACGACTCATTTCTTCATCCTCAAGGATGAGGAGATCAAGATTAACTGCCTCTCCATCCTAAAAGACAAGGAGGAGGTCAACGTGCTAAAAAGGTACCTCAAAAAGCAGCAATGATTCGTATTTTAGCATCATCGCTGTACCGTCTGATAGCGTTATAATAAAGTTGCGAAAGGTGGTTTAGAAGGTGCTTTAATTTTTGTTGATTTTTAATAAATCATTGGAAAATAAGAGAGATTAAGATACAATGGTGCGGACGGCGGGACTTGAACCCGCAAGGTCTTCGACCGGCAGATTTTAAGTCTGCTATGTTTACCGTTTTCATCACGTCCGCGATGTGAGTTCTCTCATAAGCTATATCTTTTATTGAATCAAGAATTAATGACAAAAGAAACATTTTTCATTTTTTAGTGAAATTTTGACTGACAATAGTTTCCTTTATCGATAGAAAAAGCTTTTATAATGTAAATAAAGCGTGAAATGATTAGTGTTATGAGTCAATTTATTCAAGACGTCACAAAAGCTATGGTGGGATTGCATCACGTGTTTGCTGAAACACCACTTCAAAGAAATGATTTTCTTAGTCAAAAGTATGATGCAGAAATTTATTTAAAGCGTGAAGATTTAACACCGGTGCGGTCTTATAAGATTCGTGGTGCTTTCAATTTTGTTTCAGAAATGCTTAGCTGTATATCACCAGATTCTGCATTTGTTTGCGCTTCAGCGGGGAATCACGCGCAAGGGGTTTCTTTTGTTTGTCGTTATTTTAAACGTAAAGGCGTGATTTTCATGCCCATGACAACGCCACAACAAAAAATTGAAAAAACACGTATTTTTGGCAAAGAATTCATTGATATTCGTTTGATTGGTGAAACATTTGATCAATGTTATGAAGCTGCGCAATCCTTTGTCGTGGAGAGCGGTGGTGTAATGGCTCCACCTTTCGATGATATTCGCATTATTACAGGGCAGGCAACAGTGCTTTGTGAAGCTGCTTTACAATGGAAAAAACTCAATGGAGAAAGTGAGCCAGATTTGATGATTGTGCCGGTAGGGGGTGGTGGTTTGGCAAGTGGAGTGAGTAAGTTTTTACATGAATATGGTTGGAAAACAAAGATTCGTTTTGTTGAGCCGCAAAGAGCTGCAAGTTTGCTTGCTTGTTTGGAGAGTGGAAAACGCGTTAAGCTTGAAAGCATTGACACTTTTGTAGATGGTGCTGCTGTGGCTGAAATTGGTGCACTAAACTATACAATTCTAAAGAAATTTCCCGCTGATTCTGTCATTACGGTTCCTGAAAACCGCGTTTGTTCTACGATGGTTGAAATGCTTAATGTGGAAGGTGTGGTTCTTGAACCGGCTGGTGCTTTATCGATTGATGCGCTTAACAGTATTCCTCCTCAAGAGTTAAAGGGGAAAAAAATTCTTCTCGTTATTTCAGGAGGTAATTTTGATTTTGAGCGTTTGCCAGAAATTAAAGAGCGTTCTTTACGTTTCCAAGGGTTGAGAAAATATTTTATTTTTAGTTTTCCGCAACATCCTGGTGCATTGCGTCATTTTCTTTCCACATTATCACCAGATGATGATATTGTGCGTTTTGAATATCTTAAAAAATCAGCGAGAAACTTTGGTTCTGTATTGGTTGCGATTGAAACAAAAAAATACGGTAATTTTTGTCTTCTAGAGGAAAAATTTCAAACGTTAGGTTGGCGTTATCGTGATATTACTGATGATCAAACGTTATTTGATTTTGTTATTTGAGAAACTGAAATTTTACTAAAACAAGAAGTATAATGATGAAACCTATTTTTTATTTGGTGCTGAGTCTATTTTTCTTTTTGATTGTTAATCAACAGAGTTTAGCATCTCAGCCAACAATAGTACAAAAAGATGAACTTTCAAGAGTTGTTGTTGATGTCAATAATGCTATAAAAAATGGGGATTTTATGCCTATTTCTCGTTATATGCCTGAGCGGCTTTATAAAGAGATGGCACATCGATTGAATACAACAGAGAGTGCTTTACGTAGTGATTTTCTTCAACAGTTGCATAGGAAATTTGAGGGGTTGCCTTCTGGTGCTTATTATTTAGATAAAGAAAATATAGAGTATTTACAAACTGATAATGGTACTTTGTATGCTTTAATTCCAACAGTTCTTGATATGAAGGATCGCATCATTCAATATAAAACTTTGGCGATTTTTGATAAAAACCAATGGTATTTAATTTATGGCGGTCGAAAAACTTTACAAAATCCAGTTTTTCTCGAGATTTATCCTGATTTTATCAAGGTACATTTACCGATGGACACAATCATCAAAAAGTAAACGATCTAAATATTGTTTTTATTCATGATAAATGTATTTCGTAAAGTTCTTGCTTTTTTATCATAATCCAAAGATAATAGAGATGAAGGCATTTAGGCTGGTTTGTTGGCTTTTTGTAAAGTGAAGTTTATACGCCTTTATCTTGATTTCAAGGTGTTCATAAGTTGCGCAAGCCGCTTTTTAGGCGTTGCTTCATTTAAAATGTCAGGGATTTCTCTTGCGCGGATTCTTGAGTGAAGAGTTCAGATGGTTACTTCTTTTGAGTTCTTCAGCTAAGGAAAGATTTTATTTTGCCTATAAAAGAAGAAAATGTTTTTACAAAGTTAGGTTTACCTACTCTTTTGATTAAAAATTTACTCATTGCTGGGATGAGTAAACCTAAACCTATACAAGAACAAGCTATTCCAGTGATGTTGAAAGGACACGATATTTTAGGTGTTGCTCAGACAGGCTCTGGAAAAACCTTGGCATTTGGTTTACCTATTTTAAGTCAGATTTTGGCTTTGGGTGATAAACGCTGTCCTAAAACTGCACGCGCTTTGATTTTAGCTCCAACGCGTGAACTTGCTGTTCAGATTGATGAAACGATCCGTACTGTGGCGAAAGGAGCACATCTTTCAACATGTCTTATTTTTGGGGGCGTATCACGTTTAAAACAAATTAAACGTATGGAAGCAGGTGTGGATGTTTTGATAGCGACTCCAGGGCGTTTGAGAGATCTTGTTCGTGAAAAGTGTGTTGATCTTTCCCAATCTCGTTTTTTGATTTTGGATGAAGCAGATCGTATGTTGGATATGGGGTTTATTCATGATGTTAAGCAAATTGCAAAGCTTTTGCATCAAGAGCGTCAGACAGCACTCTTTTCTGCAACAATGCCGAGAGAAATTGCTGTGCTTGCAAAATGTTTACTCAATGATCCGGTTAAAATTGAAGTTGTTCCTCAAGGTACTACGGCTGTAGAGATTTGCCAAAAATTATATTGTGTTCCTACGAATGAAAAAAAGAATGTTTTAAGTAAACTTTTGACAAATCCAGCTTTTGATTCGGTTATTGTTTTTACTCGAACTAAACATGGGGCAGATGCTGTCACACGTAGTTTAGAAAAGATAGGATATTTAGTCGCAACAATTCATGGAAATAAATCACAAGGTGCTCGCCAGTCTGCTTTAAAAGCTTTTCGTGAAAGATCTGTGCAGATCCTAGTGGCAACAGATATTGCTGCACGCGGCATTGATATACCAGGGATAAGTCACGTTATTAATTACGACTTACCAGATGAAGCTGAAAGTTATGTACATCGTATTGGTCGTACAGGACGTAATGGCGCATCTGGTGTAGCACTTACGCTTTTTGATGAGAAGATAGAAAGGTCCCGCTTGCGTGCTATAGAGCGCTTGATTCGTATGAAATTGGTGGCTGAGGCTGTTCCAGAACAATTTGCAGCGTTTCCAGAAAAGCCAATTGTGCGAGAAAGTAAAGAAAACGAAAACGATAAGGAACGCCGTTTTAAAAAATCTAAACGTCAAAAACAGTTTTTAGGTCGAAAAGATGATACCGCACAGTTGCAGCGGAAGAATTCTTCACCTCAAAATGAGAGGCATAAAAAAGCAAAAGCGGTGGCAAAGCGTGCAAAGACTTTTCGTTTTCGGAAATCAGTTAAGAAGGCTGCTTAGATAAAGTCTTGAAAAAAGATCATGTACAGGAGATTTTTTACTTTTGTTGATTTATTCTCAATTGAAAAGAGCTATAAAATACTCTTGTCAAAGTAAGAAGACCCTTTAGAGGTTTTCATTTTTTAGAAATGAAAACCTCTAACTGTTTGGATTTATTTGAAAATCTTTAAAAAATCATTATTGTAAGAGGCAATTATTTATTTGCTTTATTCCCATTTTTTAAAATGGGAATAAAAGTAGATTTTATTTATATAAAATTATTTTTATATAGGATGTGTTTTATCTTTAATGATGACTTTTAATTTTAAAAATTGATGTCTAATAATAACTCACTGTTTTATATATTGAATAGTTCATTATATCGTGAAATTTTTTTCATTTTGAAGCTATTTATGCGGATCAATCAAAAGTATTCACTTGCACGTTATATGTGAAATTATTGTATAAATGGACATTTGAGAAATAAATAAAATGATTCTTATAAACTCTTTCAAAGGCAAGGGGGGGGTGCTAAGATTGAGAGTTGGAAAATAGTATGATGGTATGGCTTTTATTATAAATAAAGATGGGGCTGATCAATCGATTTCATTTTTACCATTTACGGGAGTCACTGTGAAAGAGGCTTGGGGGATTTAAGAGATATCTCTTTAAAAAAGCGTGTGACTGCATAATACAATAGCGAGAATGTCATGATTTCTGAAGGCTTTCTCAGGATTCTCAACAATTTAGCTCGTTATCTTTGTTTTTACTGTAAAACACTATTAGTTTGGGAGGATATAAAGTCTACAAAACTTTATGCATTAAATGTTTTATGACAGTGTCATGAATATCCAAGGCAAGGTTGTTTGTAAAGCGTTGAAGTGGTTAGCAGGAGGAACAACCTGTTAGATAAGACGTCGGAGTGTTTACAGACTTGTTTTATGTTTTTTGCTTTTAGGATGGGGAGGAGGTTATGTGGGGTGTATGGAGATAATATATGACCTTGATTGTTGTTTCTTTCATTTTTCAAAATGATTGCTTCATGAGCAGGCTTTTAAGTTTAATTCCTTTATTGAGTACAAATCATTCTTTCTTTGGAAAAAAATATATGAGAGCGATTCATTGCTGATGGAGCTTAATAATTCATCTCTGATGAAAGAAATCGTAATTTATAATATGCAAATAATTGCTGTGTTCTCTTATAAAGGCGCGGTAGTTTGAAAAAAGTAATCTTATTTGTGCTATTTTAAAATGAATCAATTGCTTTTTGCGTTCATTGCAAAAAATACATCCGGTAGGATATTGCGTTTCTACTTTATTGCAAAAATCCTATTCCATTACTTTTATTAACGAATCCCTCACTGTAAAAAACACCTGGAAAACCAATAAGTTATTTGTGATAGAAAAGAAAAGTGGCTCCCCGGGCCGGATTCGAACCAGCGACCAACCGGTTAACAGCCGGTTGCTCTACCGCTGAGCTACCGGGGAACGGTGCCCAATCATTTAGTTGAAAAGGCTATAGCAAAGCAATACTGATTTGCAAAGGATAAAATTACTTTTTTTAAAAAAATATGATAAATTGTGTAATAAGAGGAAAAAAGGCGAGAGAAGATTTCTACACCTTGACGGATGCGTTGCCTTCCCTTATTGAAACCTTTATGTTTGTTGACGAGGCCTCGTGGCGGAATGGTTACGCAGAGGACTGCAAATCCTTGTATCCCGGTTCGATTCCGGGCGAGGCCTCCAGCCGATTTTAAACGAAACGGCTTTTAAGGGAGATGAGGTATAGGAAAATAGATTATTTCCCTCTATTCTTGTGAAGACACTTTTGTATGAGAGATTATACAGTTAAAATCTAATTGTTGACTGTAGCATCCTTTTTTGTAATGCCCATAGTTTAAGAGATCTTTATCCCTTATTGTCGCTGTTTGGTTTGTTTTTTGTAGGTTAGGAGAAAATATTCGTTATGGTTGCAGATTTTGCTGAGCTTCGTCGCAAAATGGTTGACAATCAAATTCGTACAGTCGATGTAACGGATTTATCAGTTCTTGAAGCCTTTTTAACGGTGTCTCGTGAAGATTTTGTATCGGAAGATATGAAAGTGTTAAGTTATCTTGATACCGATATTGTTCTATGTCCAGAGCAAGATGGGGTTCCTGCACGCTATTTGATGAAACCTGCATCTCTAGCGAAATTACTACAGCTTGCCGCTTTAAAATCATCAGATGTTGTTTTAGATATTGGTGCAAATAGTGGTTATTGTGCAGCGTTGCTTGCAAAACTTGCAGGGTCTGTGATTGCGCTGGAAAGTAATAAATCTCTCTTTGAACGTGCTCTTGAAGCTTTAGAACGTAATCAATGTGATAATGTGGTTGTCGTTCATGGTCCATTAGAGCAAGGATATGCTGTTGAGGGACCTTATGATGTGATTTTCATTGAGGGATCTGTTGATTTTATTCCTCAGGGTATCTTTGATCAAATGAAAGACTGTGGACGTCTTGTTGTGGTTGAAGGGTATGGAAATGCTGCTGTTGCACAAATCTATATAAAAGAAGATGGGATCATCTCGGCTCGTCGTGCTTTTAATCTCGCTGTAAAGCCTCTTCCTTGTTTTTTCAAAACACCTGGTTTTGTGTTTTAGTGCTTGTTTGTTTTGTGAATAAAAGATAATTTTGTAATTTATTTGGGGTTTGTTATTGTGTGTATTATGTTTAGAATAAACAAGAAGTTTCAGGCATGTTTATTACTGGTGTTGAGTGTTTTACTATCAGAGACTGTTTGTGCTGAAACATTGATGGAAGCCTTTTCTAAGGCTTATAAATATAATGCTAAGTTGAATAGTGAACGTGCAGCTGTGCGTATATCCAGTGATGATGTTGTCATTGCGCGATCAGGGTTATTGCCACAAGTTGAGGGGGTTGGGAACTATGGGCGGAATAAGTCTTTTACAGGTCCTTATGTCACTTCTGGATCTATAGGAGTGAGATTAAATCAAAGATTATTTGATGGTTTTATCACGCAAAATATCTTTTCTTCAGCTCAAGTTAAGTTGCAGGCTCAGCGTGAATATCTTCGTAATGTTGAACAAAATACGTTTCTAGAGGTGGTGACCGCTTATGCTAATGTCTATCACGCACGTCGTGTTGCCGATCTTCGGAGAGAAAATTTGGCAGCTCTTGAGGAACACGTTCGTTCCAATAAAGCAAAATTTGATGTGGGTGAAGGGGGGCATGTTGATCTTGCTCAAGCTCAAGCTGCACGTTCCGTGGCGGTTTCAGAGCTGAGTCTTGCTCGTGCTGATGTAAAAGCAGCAGAGGCAGTGTATCGACAAGTTATTGGTTCTGATCCTGAAAAGTTAAAACGCCCACCCATAGCCAATGATTTTCCCGTCAACCTTGATATGGCTTACCAAATGAGTGTTGTGATGCATCCAGCAATCCTTTATGCTAAATATTTAGTTGATGCGAGTGCTTATAATGTAAAGGCGAAAGAAGGGGCATTGCTCCCTAAAGTTGATTTTTCTGCAACAGCATCTTATAATCGAATCTACAGCGGGGTTGGAGAAGATGGCGTTTCTAAATCTGTAGGATTGTCAGTAAGTGTCCCAATCTTTGAAGGAGGGCGTACGTCTGCGCAAATTCGCCAATCAAGGGAACAGCTTGGACAGGCGCAGCTTCAACTCGATTTGGCGCATAGTAATACGAGGCAAGCACTGACTTCTGCTTGGTTTCAGTTGGAGGGTGCACGCTCATCTGTTATTGCTTACCGTGAAAGTGTTCGTGCTGCTGAAATTGCTCTGAAAGGTCGTGTTCAAGAAAATCGCGTAGGGCAAGCAACGACGCTGGATGTTTTAAATTCTCGTACTCTATTGATTAATGCTCAGATTGCGCTTGCAATGGCGGAGCGTAATGCTGTTGTGGCGAGCTATAGTGTTCAATCTTCTATTGGTAAATTGACTGCAAGTTATTTAGGTTTAAAAACAATTAAATATATCCGATAATGTATAAAAGTATCTCTTTAATCTTAAATTATTGTAGTTTTTAAAAGATTAGTAAATCAACAGTTGAATATGTTAAAAAATATTGCAGCGAGATATTATCTTTATAAAGTGTAGAAAACTGTGTGTAGCGCCCTCTTTATGACAAGCATATTTGAAAATATCGTGGGAGGCATGTTGATCTTATAATTCTTTTGCATACACTGAAAATATGATTCTATTTGTTGTTGCGTCTTTGAGAGGTTGTAAAGTATGGTACAGAGTTCAAGCGTGTTACGTGAGCCAAGTATGGATGAAATTTTAACATCTATTCGTGAAATAATCGAAGAAAATGCGGTTCAATCTGATCACTTTTTAAATGAAGATGTTGCAGTGAATGCTTCAGAAGTTGCATCAGAGAGTATTTATGATACAGCCTTATCGGTTGATGATGCTATGAAAGCTTTAGCTGATCGTATTGGTCTTTCATCTGAAAATCAAGGGGGGAAGATAACGCAAGAGAAAGAGGATATAGAGGCAGAAAATAATACAGTTGGTATGGATATGCAAAAGATGAAGCTTTCTTCTGAAGAACGGAATTCTGTTTATAAAGCAAAAGAATATGAAGATGAGATAAGGAAATCACAGTCAGATGCAGGAAGGGATGGTCATGTGGAATTGTCTGCATATTGTATTTCTTCTGCAGAAAAGATTGCAAAGGATGTGTTGCGTCCGGCTATAGCAGAATGGTTACAGTCTAAATTGCCTATTTTGCTGGAAGATATTTTGCGTGAAGAGATTGTGAAGGCGATTAAAAAATCGTCTTAATTATTTTTATGTTTTTCATTTTATGGGGATTTTGTTTGCGATTTTGCGAGCTCTCTAGTGAATGGCTGAGATTCACGAGATTCTGATCAGGTTTTGATCATATATTGTGTTTTTCAGCGGCGTTATGGATGGGTAGAATGTTAGAAAAAAACTATGATGCTTCCTCTATAGAGCAACGGGTTGCAAAGAGATGGGAGACTCGTGGGGCTTTTAAAGCGGGAGCTGGTTCTAAAAGCGATGCAGAACCTTTTTGCGTTATGCTTCCACCTCCTAATGTTACAGGCTCACTTCATATGGGGCATGCGCTCAATACGACAATTCAAGATATAATAGTTAGATTTCAGCGGATGCGTGGCAAAAATGTGTTGTGGCAGCCTGGTATGGATCATGCTGGGATTGCTACACAAATGGTTGTGGAGCGTCAACTTGCAGAACGTCAAGAGCCAACGCGTCAAGAAATGGGGAGAGAAAAGTTTATTGAGCGTATTTGGGAATGGCGTTATGAAACTGGAGGCGTTATTGCAAACCAGTTGCGTCGCCTTGGGGTTTCATGTGATTGGTCGCGTGAGCGGTTTACAATGGATGAGGGGTTGTCGCAGGCGGTTCGTGAAGTCTTTGTCACGCTTTATAAGCAAGGGTTGATATATAGGGATAAGCGTCTCGTTAATTGGGATCCTAAATTGTTGACAGCTATTTCAGATCTTGAAGTTGAGCAAAAAGAAGTTCAAGGACATTTGTGGCACTTTAGATATCCACTTGAAGGTAAAACTTTTGATCCAAATGATGCTACAACTTTTATAACAGTGGCGACAACACGACCAGAAACAATGCTTGGTGATACAGGAATTGCTGTTAATCCGGAAGATGAGCGTTATAAAAATCTTATCGGTAAAAATGCTCTTTTGCCGCTTGTTGGTCGTAGGTTATTAATTGTGGGTGATAGCCATGCTGATCCTGAGGCTGGAAGTGGTGCTGTAAAAATCACACCAGCTCATGACTTTAATGACTTTGAAGTAGGACAGCGTAATCATTTACGCTTGATCAATATTTTTACCCAAAAAGCCGAAATTTTTCTTCGTGAAAATGAAGCATTTTTCGATGGTTTGATTTTATCAGATGAATTAAAAATGTTAGTAGAAAATCTCGATAAATCTGATCGTTTTGTTGCTCGCCAGAAGATTATTTCTTTGATGGAAGAACAGGGATATTTAGCTTCTGTTGATGATCATACCCATATGGTTCCTCATGGAGATCGCAGTGGTGTCCCTATTGAGCCTTTTTTGACAGATCAATGGTATGTTCATGCTGCTGAATTAGCAAAGCCAGCGATAGAGGCTGTTCAACAAGGAAAAACGCAGTTTGTTCCCGATAACTGGAAAAAGACTTACTTCAATTGGATGCAGAATATTCAACCTTGGTGCATTTCTCGCCAATTATGGTGGGGACATCAGATTCCTGCTTGGTATGGTCCTGATGGAACGGTTTTTGTTGAAAAAAGTGAAAAAGAGGCTTTAGATTCAGCTTTTGCTCATTATGGTGAGGTTGTTGACTTAATCCGTGATCCGGATGTTTTAGATACGTGGTTTTCATCAGCTCTTTGGCCTTTTTCAACATTAGGATGGCCAAATAAAACGACTGAATTATCTACTTTTTACCCAACATCTTTATCTGTGACAGGATTTGATATTATTTTTTTCTGGGTTGCTCGTATGATGATGATGGGACTTCACTTTATGGGTGACGTTCCTTTCCCAACGGTTTATGTGCATGCTCTTGTGCGGGATCAAAAGGGCGCAAAGATGTCAAAATCAAAGGGAAATATTATTGATCCCTTAGAGCTTATTGATCAATATAGTGCTGATGCACTTCGATTTACTTTAGCTATTATGGCAGCACAAGGTCGTGATGTAAAACTTGATGTTTCCCGTATTGCTGGTTATCGTAATTTTGCTACGAAATTGTGGAATGCTACCCGATTTGCACAGATGAATGGTGTGAAGCATGATCCAGCTTTTAAACCAGAACAAGCAAAACTGGCGCTTAATCGTTGGATTTTAACAGAGTTATCTAAAACAATTTCAGCAGTTACGACTGGTATTGAACACTATAAATTTAATGAGTCAGCTGCCACTCTTTACCGTTTCATTTGGAATACATTATGTGATTGGTATTTGGAGCTTCTCAAACCTATTTTTCAGGGGGAAAATGAAGATGCTAAAAATGAGGCTCAAGCTTGTACTGCTTGGGTTTTAGATGAAGTTTATAAACTTCTTCATCCTTTTATGCCTTATATGACGGAAGAGTTGTGGTCTCTTACAGAAACGCAAGCCATCAAGCGTGAGGATATGCTCGCATTGACAAAATGGCCAGAGGAAACATTGATAGATGAAGAAGCTGCTGATGATATTAATTGGCTTATTGATGTCGTCACGGGGATTCGGTCTGTACGTTTTGAAATGAATATTCCAGTGGCGACACAAGCACCTCTTGTTGTTGTTGAAGGAGGGGAAGTAACGCGAGAGCGTGTGAAGCGTTATGATGCACTTCTTAAAAAATTAGCGCGTATTGAAGTTATTGATTTCTCTGATAAAGTTCCGGAAGTATCAGCACAAATGATTTTGGGAGAGGCTGTTTTTTGTTTACCATTAGGACAGTTGATTGATTTGGAGGCTGAACGTGTTCGTTTGAGGAAGGATGTCAGTAAAATTGAACAAGATATTGAAAAAATATCGCTTAAGTTAAACAACCCCAAATTTATAGCAAATGCAAAAGCAGAAATTGTTGAGCGTGAGCGGAACAGGGTTGTAGAACTGCGTGCAGCGCAGAAAAAAATATTTGTTGCTTTAGAGCGGTTAGATTGATTTCAACTTTTTCTTTTGTTAGTTTTTCATGAACGATCATAAAATCTCTACTGAAATCCATTGTTTTATGTTTATCATTAAAGAGACATCTTTTAAGGCGTCCAAGCCTATTCCACGACGTAGATCATGAATGGTATAACGGTAAATCCATTGGGCTTCCCTTCTTTATGCTTGTGAAGTAACAAGCGCCGGCACCATTCTGTCCAATCCGGACAGCCCTTGGCACTTAAGACCGTTCATAAGAGGCATTTTTAGTTCTTTCTTACACAGAGTTTTTATCCACATAGCTTTCTCTGCTTGTAATGTGCAAGCGGATGATTTTGATTGATTTAACATGGAGCACGTTTGGAATGAGAGAATCTTACGATATTCGAGGGCCTCATTCAACATGCAAAAAGGAAAATTATAATTATAAATCAATTTCTTGCTTTATTACTGTAAAATATCATCATTTAGAGTAGCAATATAAGGTATGTAAAATTACACATGTGGTATTTTTTTGTATGAGTGGTGAGTATTCTAAGGTAGAACTTGTGTGTAAAGTATGAAGTAACCCCATGTGAAATGATGTCAGGTGCAATCCGTTAAATAAAAAGCTGTATTGTTTATAGATTGACGGAGACAAAAAACTTCATCCTTAAGGTGGTAAGGCAGTCGTGAAGTTATAAGTTAATTATCATCATTATATTTATCCATCTTTCGTATTGTTTTTTATACTTAAACGCTTACCATTCATCATGTATTCTCTTCGTTCTCAAGTTGTTGTTTAATGCACGTTATTTTATTGAACGATTTTTGCTCATACGTATAAAATTTTAAGATCGATAAATCTTAGAATGTTAAAGGATGTGTTACAAAATATAGAATGATGATTTATATTTAAAAATCAATTTGTTATATATAAAAATGGATACTTAATTTTATCGAACATTTTGGATGGTTTTTATCTATTTGTTTTTTCTTTTAAAATTTTTACTTTAAAATTGCGTATGCTTCTTACTAAGAAAAAGAGTTTAAATATCTACAAAGAAATTCGTAACAGATATAATCATTAAAATTGAGGTAGGGGGAAATGGTTAATAGGTTTCAGATATGGAAAAAGGTCACGATTGTTGTGATTTTAGGGGGATTCTTTTCGACTGTTTATGTAATAGATGTCAATAGCTTGCAAGAAGCGAATGATGGTTCGTTTTATTTTTAAAACGTGGCATGTCTGCTTATAAAAATGGGCATATAAATCAGGCTATTGCAGCATTACGTTGTGCAGCTAAGAGAGGCCATATTGGTGCGAATTGGAAACTTGGCTCTATCTATGCAAACGGTGATGGTGTCTCTAAAAATGATTATAAGGCATATAATTTTTTTGCATATATTGTTGAAAAAGGTGCTGATCTTGGTTCAGAGGATGAAAGTTATGTTTCTGACGCATTGGTTAAACTTGCGGGATATATAAAAAAAGGTATTCCTCAATCACCTGTGAAACCTGATCCTTCTTATGCTGCTCATCTTTATATGCAGGCTGCGGTAAACTATGGAAATCCTAAAGCTCAGTATCATTTAGGAAAAATATTTTTAAAGGGAGAGGGAAGGGAGAAAAATCTTATACAAGCAGCACGATGGTTTCAACTTTCAGCAAAAAAAGGAAATCTTTCCGCCCAAGCAATGCTTGGAAATATACTGCTTAAAGAAGGAAAAATTGTCCGTGGGGCAGCAATGTTAACTGCTGCCTATGAAAAAGCTAACGTAAAAGACAAAAATTGGATTCACCCTTTGCAAGAAGAGGCTTTTGCTCTTTGTAATGAATCTGAGAGACGTACAGCAATTTCACTGGTTGCTGAGATTTTAAAGAATAACAGTTTTTAAACATCTGATTGTAATATTTTTACATTCTCTCATCTTATATTAAACTCTGTTTCCTTGTATACAAGTTCATAGTAAAGATAGCTTTTTTTGATAATCTAACGGCTAATGACTTAGGATTTTAGACAAAAATTCTTGCGTTCTTGGTTTTCTTGCTTGCGGATCAGAAAAGAACTCTTTAGATGAGCAGTCTTCAAGAATTGTTCCTTGATCTATGAAAATAACACGCTCCGAGACTTTTTGTGCAAATCCCATTTCATGGGTTACACAAATCATCGTCATACCTTCTTCTGCTAAGCTAATCATGACATCGAGTACTTCACCTACCATTTCAGGATCTAGAGCAGATGTTGGTTCATCAAAAAGCATGACAAGTGGATCCATAGTTAAGGCACGTGCAATAGCAACACGTTGTTGTTGCCCTCCAGAAAGTTGACCAGGATATTTATCTTTGTGTTCAATGAGTCCAACGCGTTCAAGATATAACAATCCACGTTCAAGTGCTTCTTTTTTGCTTCGTTTTAGGACTTTGATTTGTGCAATTGTCAAATTTTCTGTGACAGATAAATGGGGGAAAAGCTCGAAGTGTTGAAACACCATTCCTACCTGACTTCGCAATTTAGGCAGATTCGTTTTTTTTGAATGAACTGGTATTCCATTAATCCAAATTTCACCTTTTTGAAAAGGGACGAGAGCGTTAATAGTTTTAATGAGTGTTGACTTTCCGGAGCCTGATGGACCACAAACGACAACGACTTCTCCTTTATTAATGTTGGTTGTACAGTTTTTAAGGACTTTAATTTCGCCATACCAATTAGAAACATTTTTTATTTCGATCATATGAGTAGACATTTTTTTTCCTGTTAGCGAATAATGGATACTTTTTTTTGTAAATACAAAACTATTTGTGACAGTGTAAAACAGATAACAAAATAGAAAATAGCTGCTAAGATATAAGCTTCTTGCTTTACACCAAAATTATTAGCAGCAATATCAAAACCATTCAAAAGGCTATGACCACTGATGGCATAAACAAGGGTTGTATCCTGAAAAAGGATAATAACTTGTGTTAAAAAGACTGGAAGCATATCTCTAAAGGCTTGAGGAAGAATGACAATGTACATACTTTGCCAATATGTCATTCCAAGAGCTTGTCCTGCATATTTTTGTCCTTGCGGAACTGAATTGATTCCAGCACGCATAATCTCAGCAAAATAAGCCGTTTCAAATGCGGTAAAGGTAATGAGTGCTGATTTATTTGCACCGATGGATATACCGGTTAAAAAAGGCAGAAGCACGAAAAACCATAAGATAACCATCACAAGTGGTATTGAACGCATAGCTGTTATGTAACCTATTGCAAACCAAGAAAGAAGTTTTATGGAAGAAAGGCGCATCATTGCTAAAAGCGTACCGAAAACAAACCCCAACACCGTTGCAAAAAGAGTTAGAAAAACGCTAAAGAGTAAACCTGATAAAATGTAAGAACGAAATACATCAAAGGTAAAAAAGGAAAAATCAAAGTCGGAAAAATTGAAAGGAGAATAAAGTCCAAACTGAGAGCTTATGAAATTCATCATATTCAATTTCCCTTTGTTTGAAAATTAGGAATTTTGAGTATTTGTTCAATGACTGTCATCACAATGAATACGAATAAGGCTATTAGAATATAAAGAGCCGTAACAAGTAAATAATTTTCGTAAACATGGCTTACCTCTTCAATTGCTTGGTATTGAAATTGCATGAGCTCATTTATTGAAACGGCGAATGCTATAGACGAATTTTTCACAATGCCCATTGCTTCTGAAGTAAGAGGTGGCATAATTGCACGTATAGCACGTGGTAGTATAATATAGCGATAACTTTGATAAGTTGTAAACCCCATTGCCATAGCAGCATAGCGTTGTCCAGAAGGAATCGCTTCAATGCCTGAACGAACCTGTTCTGCAATGCGTGCAGATGTAAAGAATCCCAATGCGCATGTTATTAAGAGAATGGGGGAAAATTTCATCGCTGGTGGATAAATCTTCGGAACAACAAAATACCACAAAAACACTTGTACAAGGAGGGGAATATTACGCATAATCTCTACCCAAATAGTACCGATAGTGCGAAATATATAATTGGTTATGGATGTTTTAGGTAAAGTGCGCATTGTTCCTATAACAACACCACACAATACAGCTAATATAAGTGAAGTGATAGACAATATAACCGTATTTTTAAAGCCATCGAGAAGTGTATCTAAATAGGTATGGCTCACGCCGGGAGTCCCCAAGCATCCTGTTACCAATGTTTGAGTAAGGTCATCTCTACAAAGGAAAGAAAAGTCCATTAATTGATATTCCCTCAAATTAGTCATTCACAAATAGGGCAATAAACCAAGCGCATCTACATAGGCCAAATTTATTTAAAAGTGAATTAAAATATAAACCACACTCAATTTCAAAAGAGTGTGGTTCTTTTTTATTAAATTCTATAAATCTTTTTCTGCGTAGCTTTCTCGAGGTTTATTATTTGGGTGATCCCAAGCATATCTTGTTTGTTTTGACAAGGGAAGGTTCATAACAGTGTTAGCAGGTGGGATCGGTTTCATAAACCACTTATTATAAAGCTTTTCCAGTGATTCATCTTTAATCTGACGTACGATACTATCGTTGATTGTTTGTTCAAATTTTTTGTCATTTAATCTGAGCATACAGGCAATAGGTTCGACTGAAAGTACAGTATCAAGAATGACATAATCAGATGGATTCTTTGATTTAGCAATATGTCCAGCAAGAATTGAAGCGTCCATGACAAAAGCATCTGCCTTACCAGATTCTAATAACAAAAAACTATCTCCGTGATCTTTCCCCTTTAAAACTTTAAACTGAATGTTTTTTGCACGTTTATTTTTACGAATAAGTTGAACAGATGTTGTACCGGTGGTCGTTGCAACTGTTTTTCCATTTAAATCCTCAAGAGATTTAATGTTAGAATTTTTCTTTACAGCAATCCGAACCTCCTCAATGTATGTCGTATAAGCAAATGCTGCTTCTTTACTGCGGGCAAGATCATGTGTTGTTGAGCCGCACTCAAAATCATAGGTTTTATTTTTTAAGAGAGGAATTCTATTTTGAGAAGTGATGGGAAGATAATGAATTTTAATTGGTTTACCAATTTTTTTTGAGATATCATCAATGATCCGTTCTGCCATTTCTGTATGAAAACCTACATATTTATTATTACCAAGGGCGTAGGCTAAACCAGATGATTCACGGACACCTAAAGTAATTTCCCCTGTTCGTTTTATTTTTTCAAGAGTATCATGTTCAGCATGTGCGAAACTTGAGAATCCAATGGCCGTTGCTGCAATAAGCATTAACAATGATTTCTTCATTTATGTCCTCCATTCATTTATTTTTATTTTAGTTGCTTAAGATATACTGTTTATATGCTGTAGCATAGTTATTATTTTTGAGTGGATTTTTTTTGTTGTCTCATGAAATGAGGATTGTACTTTCTTAATTGATATTAAGGTGAATCCAAACAGGAACGTGGTCGGATGGTTTTTGATATCCCCTTACTTCTGCTTGGCTATGAGCGCAAATTAGTTGATCAACAGCTTCTGGTGATAATAATAAATGATCAATGCGAATCCCATTATTCTTAGGCCAGGCACCTGCCTGAAAATCCCAAAAACTGAAGGAGGGAGTATCGGTGACATTCCGGATAGCATCATAAAAACCTAAATGAAGAATACGTTGGAATGCTTTTCTTGTTTCTCCAAGAAATAAGGCATCTTGATACCATTCTTGAGGTTTTTTTGCATCTAATGGAGCGGGGATGACATTATAATCACCCGCTAGAATAAGGGGTTCTTCATACGCAAGCAATGATTTTGCATGTGTATATAATCTTTCCATCCATTCTATCTTATAGGAATATTTTTCACTCTCAATAGGATTCCCATTTGGCAAATAGAGAGATGCAACACGAACAACACCTTTGTTTGTTGAATAAACTGCTTCAATGTAACGTGTTTGTTTATCATTATCATTGCCTGGTAATCGACGGATCACTTCATCTGGTGTTTTTTTAGAGAGAATCGCAACGCCATTAAAACTTTTTTGTCCGTGTGTTTCTATATGGTAACCTAAACTTTCAATTGCATCGCGTGGAAAATTTTCATCAATACTTTTAATTTCCTGTAAACAGACTATGTCCGGCTGGCTTTGCTGCAGCCATTGACATAATGTTTCATGTCGTGCTTTTATCCCGGCAATATTCCACGTTGCTATTTTCATGGCGCTCATCATTAGATATCAAATATGCAATTCAATTTACTGCTCAATTTACTGCATTTATGTTTTGCTACAGTCATATCGCTACTTTTTTATTTATAGGGATATTACTTATGGTAAATTGATTTATCAAGAGTAGCGGTAAAAGCAAATTTAAAGCTTTAAAATTTAATTTATTTTCATTTTTAAAAACTTTCTGCTGTTTAGTTCTTGACGAATGTACGTGTTCTCGCTATTAGAGATGGATATAGCCGATGTGGGTGTAATCAGGTGCTTTGGATATGAACCGGAAGATTATTCACAGGTGTTAAGAAGATTAAAAGTAAATCCTAGTGCAAAAGGCTACTGCCTTCTCTGCTTATGGTCGGGTAAACTGTTTTTTGCAGGTGTGCCCGATTTTGTGTGTAGACTTAAATATCTGTTCCGATTCTGTTGGGGTGGATGGAAATGAAAATAGAAAAGCCCGATTGGGTGAGAAGAATATAGATCAAAAAGAGGAAGGTTGCATGCCTACCGTAAACCAGTTGATTCGTAAGCCGCGTGTGGCGCCAGTTAAACGTAATAAGGTTCCTGCTCTGCAGTCGAATCCGCAGAAGCGTGGTGTTTGTACGCGTGTTTATACAACAACGCCGAAGAAACCTAATTCTGCTCTTCGTAAAGTTGCTAAAATTCGCTTGACGAATGGATTTGAGGTGATTGGTTATATTCCTGGAGAGGGACATAATCTTCAAGAGCACTCTGTTGTGATGATTCGTGGTGGTCGTGTAAAAGATTTGCCAGGAGTTCGTTATCACATTATTCGTGGTTTGCTTGATACCCAGGGTGTCAAGAATCGTAAACAGCGTCGTTCAAAGTATGGCGCAAAGCGTCCAAAATAATATTGAGAGACAAAGCCAATGTCCCGTCGTCATAGAGCAGAAAAGCGTGAGATTAATCCAGATCCAAAATTTGGTGATTTGGTTATTATGAAATTTATGAATGCCATTATGTTTGATGGTAAAAAATCAGTTGCAGAGCGTATTGTTTATGGTGCACTCGATTCTGTAGAAAAAAGAGTAAAAACAGATCCTGTGGCTCTATTTCATCGGGCCTTAGAGAATGTTGCTCCTCATATTGAGGTTCGTTCACGCCGTGTTGGTGGTGCTACTTATCAAGTTCCGATTGATGTTCGTCCTGATCGTCGTCAGGCTCTTGCTATTCGTTGGTTGATTGCGGCGGCGCGTGGTCGAAATGAAACGACGATGGTTGAGCGTTTATCTGGTGAATTGATGGATGCGGCTAATAATCGTGGTTCTGCCGTGAAAAAGCGTGAAGATGTTCATCGTATGGCTGAAGCTAATCGTGCTTTTTCTCACTATCGCTGGTAGAAGTTTTAAACAAGGCAAATATAATGGCTCGCGAATATAAAATTGAAGATTATCGTAATTTTGGTATTATGGCGCATATTGATGCTGGTAAGACTACGATGACTGAACGTATTCTGTTCTATACCGGTAAGAATCATAAAATTGGCGAGACCCATGATGGTGCTTCTACGATGGATTGGATGGAGCAGGAGCAGGAGCGCGGTATTACGATTACGTCTGCTGCAACAACGACGTTTTGGGAAGGGCAGGACGGTCGGAAGCGTCGCTTTAATATTATTGATACGCCAGGGCACGTTGATTTTACCATTGAAGTTGAGCGCTCTTTGCGTGTTCTTGATGGCGCAATAGCCTTGTTGGATGCAAATGCTGGTGTGGAGCCTCAGACGGAAACTGTTTGGCGGCAAGCTGAGAAATATCGCGTGCCTCGTATGGTTTTTGTTAATAAAATGGACAAAATAGGAGCTGACTTTTATCGTAGTGTGGAGATGGTTGGTTCTCGGTTGGGTGCTAAAGCGCTTGTTTTGCAGTTGCCGATTGGTGCTGAAAATGACTTTGAAGGTGTTGTTGATCTTATAGAAATGAAGGCTTTAAAGTGGGATGGTTCTATTGGTGCCTCGGCGGTGATAAGTGAAATTCCCTCTGATTTAAAGGAGAAAGCTGAAGAATATCGCGAGAAATTGATTGAGATGGCTGTGGAGGTTGATGAAGCAGCGACAGAGGCTTATTTAGAGGGTGTTATGCCAACCAACGAGCAGCTTGTTTCTCTCATTCGTAGGGGGACAGTAGAAGTTCAGTTTCATCCGGTTCTTTGTGGTACGGCTTTTAAAAACAAGGGGGTGCAGCCACTTTTGGATGCTGTTGTTTCCTATCTTCCTTCTCCAGTTGATATTCCGGCGATTAAGGGTATTGATGTAAAGACTGAGGCTGAGACAACACGCGAATCTTCTGATGATGCTCCGCTATCTATGCTTGCTTTTAAAATTATGAATGATCCTTTTGTTGGTTCATTGACGTTTTGTCGTATTTACTCAGGTAAAGTTCAGAAAGGTATTTCTCTTGAGAATACTGTGAAAAAGAAAAAAGAGCGTTTGGGGCGTATGCTTCAAATGCATTCAAATTCTCGTGAGGATATTGAAGAAGCATTTGCTGGTGATATTGTTGCTCTTGCAGGACTTAAGGAGACGACAACTGGGGATACTCTTTGTGATCCTTTGAAGCCTGTTATTTTGGAGAGGATGGAATTTCCAGAGCCTGTTATTGAGATTGCAATTGAACCGAAAACAAAAGCAGATCAAGAAAAAATGGGTATTGCTCTTAACCGTCTAGCGGCCGAAGATCCTTCATTTCGTGTTAAATCGGATGAGGAATCTGGTCAGACTATTATAGCTGGAATGGGTGAGCTTCATCTTGATATTATTGTTGACCGTATGCGGCGTGAGTTTAAGGTTGAAGCAAATGTTGGGCAGCCTCAAGTTGCTTATCGTGAGTCAATTACTAAAATGGCGGAAATTGATTATACGCATAAGAAGCAATCGGGTGGTGCCGGTCAATTTGCTCGTGTGAAAATTGTTTTTGAGCCTCATGATGGTGATGACTTTATTTTTGAGTCAAAGATTGTTGGTGGTGCTGTTCCTAAAGAATATATTCCCGGCGTCCAAAAGGGGATTGAGAGTGTTATGGGGTCAGGTCCTCTTGCGGGCTTTCCTATGCTTGGTGTAAAAGCGACTCTCATTGATGGTGGTTATCACGATGTTGATTCTTCGGTTTTGGCTTTTGAGATTGCGGCTCGTGCGGCTTTTCGTGATGGGGCAAAGAAGGCTGGTGCACAGCTTCTTGAACCGATCATGAAGGTGGAAGTTGTTACACCAGATGATTATGTTGGTGATGTTATTGGTGATCTCAATTCTCGTCGGGGACAGATTTCAGGAACTGAAGCGCGCGGCATTGCAACGGTTGTGAATGCAATGGTTCCTTTGGCGAATATGTTTGGTTATGTGAATACTCTTCGCTCTATGAGTCAGGGGCGTGCGCAGTATACAATGCAGTTTGATCATTACGAGCCTGTACCTTCGGCTGTTGCTTTGGAGATTCAAAAGAAATACGCGTAATTTCAGGTTGGTAATTAATTTTTAACTTAGTCCTTGGCTTGGACGGAAAATGGAGAGCTCAAATGGCGAAGAGCAAGTTTGAACGAACAAAACCGCATGTTAATATTGGTACGATTGGTCACGTTGATCATGGGAAGACCTC
>NZ_JBHINR010000061.1:0-28915 GCF_042195105.1 Bartonella sp. CL436QHHD
AGACAATCTCAGACAATCTCAGACAATCTCAGACAATCTCAGACAATCTCAGACAATCTCAGACAATCATGTGAAAGGCTTTTGAAAAAAATTTCCTCATCGAAAATTTTTACAAGGTATTTTTTTAGATTATATTCTGTTTTCCACCTAAAATGATGATTTTACCAGCTGAAACCAAAGAAAAATGCATGATCGCCTTGCATGCTGTGTCAGCTTTCCCCAAAAGGACAAAGCCACCCCCACCGGTCTTTAAATAATGCCAATCGATAAACAACAGTCTGTTAACAATCTGGCTTCTTATCTAACGGATTTGACTCAGCTTCCCCTTTCAAAGGCATCCTTGTAATGCAACCTTGTAATGCAGCCTTGTCTAGAGTTATTCTACAAAAAAAGCTGTTTTAAGAGTACGCACAGACGAAAGGCATCCCATGCATAAAATTTTAACCGCATCTCAAACAATATTATTTTACAACACAATGGGATAAACTATTGTCTTACAGATTTTCTCGTATCACTCTCATTCTGTTTCAAGAAGTTGCCTGATAAGCACAAAATGCCATCTAAGAGAGTTCAATGCCTCACCATGTACTACAACGCATCGCCAACCTGCTGCTCTTGCCAACAGTGCACCCATTTTGAAAACAGTGCGACCATTTTGAAAGCAAAGAGCCCTTTTTTCCTAAACGCTTTGCCAAAAAAGAAAGCGCTCCATTTTGCCTTTTCTCGCTTTAAATAAACATATCCGTTGACCTCTTTCCACCACCTAAAAGGACGAAGATTTTAGCCCACATCGGTTTGTAAACAATCCAACTCTTCTGAAAGGATTCCGTCTGCTGCTCACTTATATGATTCACTTGCATAATACTTAACCAAGCAAATCCTTCTCTAAACAATTGCTAATGTATTAAATACTTTAAGCTATCTTACTGATATAACCACCTTCAATAATAGTGTTTTAATGACGGTGTTTTACGGTATAATAGGATAAATTTTACCCATGGGTTTTTTGTCATCGCACAGCAGCGCTTTAAACCCAGCACTTGAAATAATGGATCACGACACCACAAGAGAGAGGCATTTGGGATAAAATCTTTATTCCTCAGTAAAAAACGCCATGAATAAAGAAGGTTTTTTTGTTCTCCCTCTACCTTCAATAATCACTGTCTTGATCCTCTAAAGAACAATAGGCAAACTGACCGTTACACATCCAACAAAGGCAGCACAAAAAATAAAATAATAAAGAGAATTGAGTTTTTTTCTAAAGCGCCTCAAAACTTTCTGCACAATATATTCTATAAGACTTTATATTCAATAAGACTTTTTTTCATAACAAACATTTTAGCATTTTTATCTTTCTCTCACACAGCTTTCATTCTCAGGCTTTGACGGCATAAACCACCGCCATATTGACGGGGCGTGTTTCATCCCCCCCTGTTTTTTGCAACAAGACCTTATGTTCATGCTCTCCCGCAGCCTTCGTTAACCGATCTTTATTGTAAACTTGAGCCAGATTTTTATAATATTCACCGTGATTCATATCCCAAACTAGCTTGTCAAACATTGGATAACTATGCTGGTGGTTACCTGTTGAATCTGTTTTTCCCTCATGGGTATGGGATTGAAAAGACTCTTCTTGTCGGCTTCCCAAGCGACGTCCTTTATCAATTTCTTTTCCACTATCGAGCCCCCGTAAAAACATTCCACGCAAATCGGGAACATTGAATGTTGTTCTCCCGTCTCCTTTTCCCCATGTTTCTCCCAGAACAGCAAAGAGATTGGCATAGTTCCTTCGCGAATATTCTTTACCATCACACAGTAACCATCCAGAGGGTATTTTTTCTGTAGCAAAAGTCCCGATAAATCCAGAAGAAAACGTTTCCGGTAAAGGAGGAAAGGGCGGAATTTCAGGAAGTTTTATAGTAGGATTGGTTAAAAACCAGCCATCAGCATTTTTTCCGGCAATATCACGCGTATAGACGACTTCATAAAGCCCCCCTTTTTGAATTTCCCCGCCCTTTAAAGGCATAATACCCTCTGGCGTTGCCATATAAGTTGGTCTTGGCGGCAATTGATTTAAAGAAATATTTGTTATTCCTCTGTTGACGCCTTGTGCTTTAAAGCGCACAACAATGCCATCCATATAAGTCTCAAAAAAAGACTTTGTTGCCAAACGAAGTGACGTTCTCTCATTTTTCACATCGACAGTAAACTGTGTTTCAATCCCGCCCCCATTATCCAACAAATATTCTTTGATGCGTTGCATCATAGCGCGAGCACTATCATTGACTGTGCTTGGCGGTTGCCCTTCTGCCCAGTTTATATTCTCGTCGACATAAGCATTTTCTGATGCAACAATTGACCAATCATAAATCGAACTCATAGAAGATACTCTTTATTCAAAAAGGGAAAACGAGCAAAAAATGAAGAAAAGAAAGCCGCAATTTTATTTTTAGATGCCGGCATTTTCTCCATTTTCATTTTTTCCATTTTCAGGCCTATTTTGTCATAATCAACATGCAATAATTTTGTTTTCGCATTGACATAAACAGCTTCAGGGTTCACACGCAACACGTCTTGCGCCATAACGCCCTGATAACGTTGTGGATTTCCCTTATAATTAAAGGTATAAAGTGGATATCCCTTTTTCTGCCCCACAGGGATAATATTTTCTTTTGCTCTCACATCACAAAGCCCTAAAATTCCTCCGACCAATCCAAGTACTTGCTGCGCATCACGCAATGGATCTTTTGTCACAGAAGGCATTGTCGTGGATTTTCCTGAAGTCGTTCCGTAATTTCCAGCAGCCTGTGTCCCTACCTGTAACAAGCTTTGCAATCGGTTCCAATCTTGATTATCTTTTTCTGACCATTTTTGGCGTTCAGCATCTAAGACATTTTGACGGTTTATATCTTGAATCATGCCCCCTTTCAAAGCATTGCTTTGCACGTTACTCTGTCCTTGATAATAGCTATTTGCCGCATTAACTTGATCATTCTGAGAGCGATCAATCATCTGGTTTGCATTCATCATATTGTTAATATCTTGATTATATTGCTGTGCTGCAGCATTTGTTGCCAAGGCGCCTAACTCATCGGCCAGCACACCAGTATGAGCCCCAGAGCCATAACGTCCTGCTCCCGACATCGATTGATTAATTGCATCGGACGTTTTATTCAGAGCATTTTGCAATGCAGTATTAAATTTACTATTGCTTCCAATCCAGCTTCCCTTAGCCATACCGGAAAGATTTGTAGCGCTGTTGGTTGGTGCATTCAACCATTGCGTTACCGTTGGATTGTTATAGAGCCCTGCTGCTTGTTGTAAACCGGTCAGCGCATTTTTTGTCATATTGCTAAGACCAGCGACTCTGTCTCCCTGATAAACGTTTCCGCCAATTCCTTTATTATAAAGTCCAAGTGCATCAGCACTGGCTTGTTTAAGAATATCAGCCGCCCAAGCAGGTGGAGCATTTGTTTGTGTTGTTGTCTGCACTTGAGGTGTGGTTTTTCTACTCATGGGTTCAGAACCTTTCTATATTGAATAAGATTACGAGAATATCCGTGATGAGCGAGCTTTTTCGCCCATCCAGTTCTTCCAAACATGTGCATTTCTTCAGCATTAATTGTTCGCGCCCATTTTTCGACTTCATCAATCAATTTGACCAATTTCAGCCCTCCCTCTCCAGCAAGATCAGAGAGAACGACGCATTTTTTTCCCGTATGGGTTATTTCAACTTTGGTAATTGCAAAAGCACTAAATTGGATTTTATTTTTTAAGACCAGCCACAATTGTGCTTGTCCTGTAGCGATTTCTTCAGCAATTTTTTCCAGACAAACATCATCCGGAAAGCGCTGAACATATTTTTTCAATGCAGCATTGAGAGCCTCTTGATAGGGAGCTATTTTTTCCCATGGCCACTGCTCTGTCAGATGAGCAGAATATAAATCTTGACTCTCTTGTATCATAATTTTAGCTCTTTTAGCTTTGTCACTCATCTCCCCTCAAATAACATTCCGTCTACGCATTTCACGCATTCCATGCCCCCCGCACAATAAAAGAAAAAAGCCCCATCATCCCTTTGTCACAACAAAGAGGGAACTTTTTTCTTTATAAAAATAAACCATGGTGCAGCCTATTTTCCTTTATCGCAGAAAAGCATGAAACATAACGCACCACCTTGTTCTTCATATTATAAAGACACAGCTTATCGCATTGTGCCTTTGTTTATAAAGGTTTGGGAAGCCTATGGGGCATTTGTTCTTTAATAATAGAGGCTTGAGCCTATCGCATGATATTACAAAAGGGCATGCCTATCGCATGCCGGCCCGCGTCAATTCCACATCAAATCCAGTGACATGAGTCCAATTCACCCCTTCAGGAATACGCAATTTAAAGCGATAAAACCGTGCCCTTGCACGACAGTGAATTTGTCCAGTATTATAAGAGGGCTGTTTTTCTGGCAACCAAACAGTTTCCTCTTCAAGAGATTGTCGAAAGCGCATTCCCACAGACAAATAAAACTTTCCACTATTGACTTGAGGCATAATATTTTTCACCCGTGTTATCATGCCATTTGTCTGCCCCATTTCTTGTGATGTCACGACACAAGCCATAGGACCCCCAGAAAACGAACCCAGTCTCCCCTGTTGATCAAATGCCCCCAGAATAGGCGATTCATTTTTCCAAGCTTTACTATCGAGAGAAAAGGACAAATCGTCAATATTCTTAGTCACAAAATCAAGACCTTCTAGGGTTGTTCCTGCTAAGAAAATAGGCAATATCATTTTGATATCGACGAGAGCTTTTGTCCATTTTTGCAATCCCCAATCATAAATGAGCAAGATACGTTTATGAAGGTTCTCATCAGAATCAACCATCCAATAAACACGATTATACACCCCATCGATAGCAGCAGACAGAGTGTACAGATTATCCTTCCTTGATTTTGCGGTCATCGTTCGATCGACTTTTTCGAACCCAATGGGTATAATCTGTCCCTCATTTGTTATTTGATAAAACCCGCCCTCATCGGCAAAGAATGCTAAATCGCCTCTACAAACAATTGATTCAGCATTTTTTGCGCCTCGTTTATCGTGGATTTTTTGGAAACTAAAAATAATCTTAGAGCCAGGGATAAAAGAACCAGCATAGATTGCAGAACGCATAAAGATAATTGGATTTGTTGTCTCGGTTGCCCCTTGGACGAATCCGCCATCAGGAAAATCTTGATAATCACAACTTTTTTTTCCCACGGTCCAAAATTCAGCATCATTTAATCCAGACCAATGAACCCGTCTTGGATACTCAGTTAATTTCATCAAACAAACGAAATCTCCCCAGATTCGAACAATCCCTGCCTGTGGTGGATTTCCTCCTAAATTTCTAAATGTTTTATCATGATTAATATCAATCACTTGTGGTTTATCATTGGCATTCACAGCAATGATAAAATCACCAAACAAAGCAAAAGACCACGGAGCATCAACATTAGCCAGATAAGATTTTCCTTTTTGGCTAATATCTTTCCAGTTCATTGTTGTATTATCAAGTAAGTAGATTTTATCTCTTGTCCCGACAATAATAGAAACCCCATTTTTTGTTTTAACCGCAAGAGTGCCTAAGATTGGCTCCGGACAAGGCTCTGATAAAGGTTCAAAACTTGGCATAGGGATATAGGAGCCATCCGCCGGGAGCACATTAACAAGTTCATCGGTAAAAATTCCATTGATATCCGCCACATCGGGTCGATAATCAGCGATTGGGAAAAAAGCCATCAAGACCCCCATAAAATCTTTGAAGAGCCCAGTGCCATTCAAAACACCAAGGCTTATTGATAAAAAACCACAAAAGCCCTTAAAACTCTAAAGGCATAAAATTCAACAAAATAAACAACCTTAGATTGTTTAAAGCACCAAAAAAAACGATACCATCAATAATGGCCACCCCAACACCATCCACCAGCGCCAAACCAAAATCAACTGCCCGGCAAATCACCCCCCCCCACAATGACGGGGGAAAGAGCCATCAAGAGCCCCCCCATAAAATCTTTGAAAAGCTCAGTGCCATTCAAAATACCAAGGCTTATGGATAAAAAACCACAAAAGCCCTAAAAACTCTAAAGGCATAAAATTCAACAAAATAAACAACCTCAAGTTGTTTAACGCACCAAAAAAAAACGATACCATAAATAATGGCCACCCCAACGCCATCCACCAGCCCTTCACCATCAACACCCAACGCGCAAATCCAGCCATAAGTGACAAACCAGCCATCAGTGCCAAACCAACCTTCAACGCCAGCCATAAACGATTTGAAATGAACTTTTTAAAAACGCATTGGGCGAATCTTTGAAGAACCTTTTTGGCGCGATGTTTCAATGCGCAAAGCTTGAAGCTGTTCTTGAAAATCTCTGAAAGAAACGGCGGCATATTCAGAATCTTTAAGGATATTTTTATAAAGTTCATATTTTGCCCGTGCTTTAATAAGATCAAAAGCATAAATCAACCAAGGGTTATCATCCTCTTTCAGCTGTTCATCGGCAAAATGAACAGGAGCATAAGAAAGCTGTACAGTTTCCACATGTTCTGGTGTTGGAAAGAGTCCTATTTTTTGATCAAGGTACGTATAAAAGAATGGCGTTCCTAGCGCAGGATGCATACCATATTGTTGATGCAACACTTCCAAGGGCTTAAAGAACAACTTTGTTGGTGTTGCATTCTTTGTTACTAAAAAGACGCCCTCCAAACTCTTTTCTGCTTCAATAAAAACCCCCTCTTCTTGCCCATACCATGTTTTACCACTCTGTGTTTTAAACGTCCTTTCTCTTTTTTCATTAAAGAAAAAGGGTTCGCGTTCACACAAACGCAAAGCCGTAAAAATTGAATCTTGAATTTGCAGGGAATATTCCGCTGTTGTATCATCAATTTCATCTTGAATAAGCGCGACCATATAAGCAAAAGTTTTAGAATGGTCTGAATGTGTAAGGTTTAGATTTTGGGGATCAGTGGATAAAGTGGTCATAAGCCTGTCCTTGTTTCTGGAAGCATTTTAAATTTTTCCCCCAACAGATCCCTCTTGTTGGGGGAAGAGAGCAAACATTCGCTTTAAGCGGGTGCTCCATAAGTTGGGATGACAATAGTGCCAAAATCCTGAGCCCCTTGCGTACTTCCTGGCAAGGTAAAGCAAGTTTTTTTCATACCAATAATGGTTTTTGCCGCAACCCCGAATTCTCTTTCATAGTCGAAGAGTTCTTCCACCAATTTATAGCGTGTCGCCCCTCGATCTTTACCAAAAGCAATTACAGCACTCTGCGCACCAAGCAGAACAGCCCGCCGCACATTTGGTACAGCTTTATTTGCCGCCCCAGATTCGACCCCTTCGGTAATATGTTCAGCTTCGCGCAAAACCACACCATTATACATGCCCAAAGATCCATCATAGAGCGGATTTTTGATACGACTTCCACTATAGATTGCCTTGGTAATGTCGAGCCATTGCCCCGCATCAGTATTGGTTCGCAATTGCGTCACTTGGGTTGGATGTAGATAAAGCACATAGACATTTTCCCCATCGATCCGCACGGGTCTAATTTTAGGATTTGCCAATTTAGCCCGTTCGACAGCTTTATCAATCAAGCTGAGATCAAAAAAATCGCCTTCTTGTAAGTCCTCATCTTTTGCTTTATCGTTAGGACGTACCACGCGTTTATTGGTTGGTGCCGTTGGTGCATTAAACCCATAATGAACTGGTTTAAGAGTAATCGTGCGTCCCTCAAAGTTAATTGTTTTTGCGGTATAACCACACACTTGAATGAAGAACATCATACTCAGACGATCTGCATACCAATCAACCAAACCATTTTTTGCCTCGGTGCGCAAATCATGGAGAATTCGCTGTTGATCAATCGTCCCCTCATTTTTGACACGCACGGCATGAACGAGCTCATTAATTGCTAAGCGATCATTGAGAAACTGTAAAGCTTCTTCATTGCCTTCCAATGTCTGCCCTTCGCTCACCCCATCGCCTAGCAACTGCACACGCAAATTAAAGCTAATAGCATCCCCACTTGCTTTCGTGGTTTCATCTTTTAATTGTACGATACTGTTTGAATCATTTCCAATCAACGGTGCAATTGGAAGTGCTTTTGAGACTTCTTGGTTTAGTAATTTAGACCATGTGCGCACTGCCATTGGGTCATTAAGTCCGATATAAGTTACAGTCATTTTGTCCTCTAAAAGTTTTATTGACATAAAAAACCCGGCAAAGCGCCGGTTGTTAAAACACCACATTTCATTTCAAATGGTGAATAGGTTGTTTGTGAGTTTTATCTAATTTCTGTTAGCGTCTGCCTCCCCCTTATAAGAGCTCTCCTCACCACATCCGTGCTGTGAGAAATCCCCCCGCATTCTTCTGCGCTAAAAGCCTCTTAACGTTCCCGCAAAAAACACTCTCCCGCATTCTCCTGCGCTAAAAGCCTCTTAACATTCCCGCAAAAAACACTCCCCCGCATTCTCCTGCGCTAAAAGCCTCTTAACGTTCCCGCAAAAAACACTCCCCCGCATTCTCCTGCGCCAAAAGCCTCTTAACGTTCCCGCAAAAAACACTCCCCCGCATTCTCCTGCGCTAAAAGCCTCTTAACGTTCCCGCAAAAAACACTCCCCCGCATTCTCCTGCGCTAAAAGCCTCTTAACGTTCCCGCAAAAAACACTCCCCCGCATTCTCCTGCGCTAAAAGCCTCTTAACGTTCCCGCAAAAAACACTCCCCCGCATTCTCCTGCGCTAAAAGCCTCTTAACGTTCCCGCAAAAAACACTCCCCCGCATTCTCCTGCGCTAAAAGCCTCTTAACGTTCCCGCAAAAAACACTCCCCCGCATTCTCCTGCGCTAAAAGCCTCTTAACGTTCCCGCAAAAAACACTCCCCCGCATTCTCCTGCGCTAAAAGCCTCTTAACGTTCCCGCAAAAAACACTCCCCCGCATTCTCCTGCGCTAAAAGCCTCTTAACGTTCCCGCAAAAAACACTCCCCCGCATTCTCCTGCGCTAAAAGCCTCTTAACGTTCCCGCAAAAAACACTCCCCCGCATTCTCCTGCGCTAAAAGCCTCTTAACGTTCCCGCAAAAAACACTCCCCCGCATTCTCCTGCGCTAAAAGCCTCTTAACGTTCCCGCAAAAAACACTCCCCCGCATTCTCCTGCGCTAAAAGCCTCTTAACGTTCCCGCAAAAAACACTCCCCCGCATTCTCCTGCGCTAAAAGCCTCTTAACGTTCCCGCAAAAAACACTCCCCCGCATTCTCCTGCGCTAAAAGCCTCTTAACGTTCCCGCAAAAAACACTCCCCCGCATTCTCCTGCGCTAAAAGCCTCTTAACATTCCCGAAAAAAACACTCTCCCGCATTCTCCTGCGCCAAAAGCCTCTTAACGTTCCCGAAAAAAACACTCCCCCGCATTCTCCTGCGCCAAAAGCCTCTTAACGTTCCCGAAAAAAACACCTGCCACATTCTTGTTTTTAAAATTCTCTTCCCCCCATTAAACGATTAAAAGCGGCTTTATTTTTAGGATCAGAAACCCAAGCGCTAAACTCTGCTTCTGACATTTTATCAAGCATATCCAAAGAAATCGGCCCATTTGGCGTCAAGCCGTTATAAGCAGCAAGAGTACGTGCAGAATTGTGTCTTTCCTGTAAATTTTCACCCATGTTATTGGGAACATTTGTGTAGCCAATTTTTTGTGCAATAGAGTAAATCACTTCAGCCGGATTTTGATTTTTTTGCGCACAATCGCGCAAGATCTGCTTCAATTCATCACCAATCAACGCATCAATATTTTTGGGATCTGCCATCTCAGGATAGAGCGAAGCACAAGCTGCCAATTGTTTAGCCCGTGTTTCATAAATAAAATCAGCTGCTTGATCAAAATCATGATGCTTTTGTTTAACACTGGCAACAGACTGCTGAAAAAACGCATGCAACTGTTCTGCTTCGCGAGCCAGAGAAGGTTGTTGTTTTTCATGTACAAGCCCTTGTTTTTGGAGTGTTTTTCCCAACCATTGCATATAGCCCATAAAGTCTTTTTGCGGATCTGGCGCAGCATCTTCGCCCCCTTGAACCTCTTTTCCAGCCTCTTGCGAAGAGTCCTGTTGTTGAAGCATTTGCCCTTGAAAATTATCTTCAAGAGTTTTTTCTTCTCTTCCAATTTCACCATTTTCTCCCTCTTGTGTTGAGACCAGAAAATCTTGTTTCAATTGGTTTTGTTCTGCCGGCGTTAAGTGTTCTTGATCCATGACATTAGCCTTCTCTTTTTTTTAACAATAAAATAAAATTTTTCAGATAAAACAGCCCCATAAGCACTTATCCCCTCAATGCTCTCTCATCATTTAGCATCAGCATTCCCCACCATGTTCACCCCACATGACGGGCAAGACTCCCTCTCTACCTTGCGTTCCCCCAACAACACTGCCCTATAAAACAGGTCTTTTAAGAAAAGGGAGCCCATGCACTACGAAAATCGATAAGCAATTTATGATATATGGCGTTTATCAGAAGTCACGCATGACAAAGTGTCCTATTGTTGAGCCTTTGCTGTCTGCAACATCTGCATTATCTGCTCTGTCCCCACATTATCCCCCATCTGCGCTGAGGCATTTTGCTCTTCTTGAAAAGAGTTTTGCGCCTTTATCGCAATTTTATGAATAAGTGAAGCCGGTAAAGGCGAATAGCGTAAGAGATCGAGCATAATCTCAGGCGTTGTAAAATTTTGCATCAAAGGCAGCAATTGCATGATCAGTGCAAAAGTACGCTCTTTTTCATTAAGACTTGTTGGTGCATCATCCACGACAATATCATATTCCAAGCTTGTCACCATTTCGCGTGTCAGCGGCACATACTGGGCATTTTCATCACCAGCAATACGCACCAACCGCCCATCGGACAGATAATTTTGAATAAGATAGAGAATAATTTTTCCCTGTCGTTGCCGATATCGACGCAACCCATCAAAAAAGGAAGCCAAAAGATTAAGTGACGATTGTCGCCGTTGTTGTTCAAGAATGCCAGGCTGATTGACAGCTCGCGTCCCAATAAATTCAGAAGACAACCCCGTCACCTGTTCGAGAGCGCTCTTTGCTTCATTAAACAATTGGAAAAACCCTTGCGGAAATTGTGCCATGGGTTTAGGCTGGATTCTTCCCCCAGACACCGCCCCACTTTTCAACCAAGTAATACTATCGGCTCTAGCCCAACTCTCGAGGGCTTGTCGATCATCATCAAAAGCATCGCGCTCTGCCATAATTCCGCCTTTTGATTGGCTATTGAGCAAATGCATCACTTGACTAAAATATTTGTTTGCCCACCGTTGCGGATCTTTTGTAGGGCGCACAATTCCATAAAATTGCCGGCTTAACTTATCAAAAGTACCGGTAATACACTCCCATCCCAATTGATTGGGTGGAACCAAAGGCTTATCAGGCGCTTCAAGCAGCTTTCTACCTAAAAATGCCCGTTTGACAATTTTTCTGTTCAACCTTGTTGCTTGAACATGAGGAAAGGTTTTGCTTAAATTTTGGAAATCCTGCTCTGAATAATCGACAAACTTTCCACTTAGAGGCTCAAGAACTTTATAAACCACCTCGCGTTCAAACCAGCGACATTCTACCAATGTCACCATTTTAGGACGTTGATAACCACTCCCCTCTTCTCCTTGATACCCCCTCTCGGACTGATAACTTTGTGTCATCCCATCGCTGGTTGAATGTAAAAAACTCTGATGTTTAACCCAATCAGCATTAAGGTCACTCCAATGAACATGGGGAAACATTTCCTGCGCCACAGCAAGGGGTTTTTCATCAATATACCATAAGCGTTGTGCATCAATGAGATTAGACTTGACAGCACTTGCATCCCACACCATTTTCATCGGGTCTAAACGTGCAATGATTGGTTTTCCTTGCGGATCTTGTTCATAATCAAGGCGTGTATCTGTCCAGCCCATTCCGCAAATAATAGCATCTTGGAAGGCATCGGAATCTTCGTATTCCCCATCAGCTTCATCACGAAACCACTCAGCCGCCCCTGTCAAAATCTGGTTTGCAAAGGCTGCTCCTTCTTGTCGTGGAATAAATTGAACTTGCCTTTTATTATTGCGCTCAGCCCCAATCACGGCATTAATTAAAGGCGCAATACGGTTAAAAGTCATAACCGGTCTGTTTTGTTCGTGCAAGACAGCCAAGTCTTGCTCATTCCATTGCCGTCCATTATAAAAATCGTAATCTTCTTGGGCATTTTTTCGCCATTTTTCGACATGATCAATATCATCCTGATACCAACCCACGAGTTTTTTAAAGAGAGCTTGATTTTCAAGCGTTTCGATTTGATTAAAAGAAGAATCTGTAGAACTATTCATTAAAAAGCCATCCATGAAGTTTGAGAATGGTGAAACGAGCGATAAGGTTTTTTTCGCGCTCTAGCATTTGGCTGTTCATAAGCCACACACATCAGTCCAAAGGCATCGGCCCCATGGCTTGCCCAATCATGTTCAGCGCCTAGTCCGATATTGCGCTGTTCGTCGCGCTTTTCATGATACCAAGCAAGCGCTTTTCTGCCCGCACATGTCGTTTCACGATTAAACCATAGTGCAGGAAACAACCGCCTTACGGCTTCGATACGCATTTTCACAGCGCCTGTTCCTTGGTTAGGAATTATTTTGGTTTGAAAACCAGCTTGTTGAAGAGCACTTTCAAAACTCACATTATAGACACGATCTTTTGTTGCGCCATCATGAGGCAAAACCATAAGAGCCTTTTCATATCCCCTTTGAAAGACCCACCCCACATGTTCTGAGAGAGGTTGACCTTGGGCTTCATAATAATCGAGCACTCGGATTTCCCGTCCAACAAACTGCGCGACCCACAATGCGGTAGCATCAGCCTTTGCGCCTGTTCCCCCGATATCCCAAAAGATTCTCACCTGCATCAAAGGATCACGTGGAACAGTGGTAATCCGCCCTTCCATTTCGGCTTCGAGAAGACATTTCTGATAATAAGCCCCTTGGACAGCTTGGAGATATTCGCCTTCCCAAATATGGTTATACTGCTCTGGTCTTTGCTGCAAATCGTCCATTCGATCACGATTGAGTTTTTCAGGAAATTGCGGATTATCACGCCAATTGATTTCCACCCCTTTGATATGAGGATTATCGACATTTCGAAAACGTTTTTCCACGGCTGCATTTTCATGGCACGGGTTCCATGTGACCCATAATTCTGCATTCCAATCTTTTCCTTCTTCGCGCAAAGTTGGAATAAGTGTTTGCCAAGCAGTCTCAGTCACGGGCTCTGCTTCATCGACCCAACAAAGGAAAACGCGCCCCATTGATTTAATACTTGCGATATTGCGATCAAGCCCAGCAAACACATAGACAATCCGTCCATCTTTTGACTTAATATATTTATCACCGATTTCATAATAGTCTTGTAAAAAAGGATAAGCTTCGATAGCGCGTTTAATTTCTTCCAAAGAACTTTCATTAAGAGAATTTTGAAATTGCCGTGCACAAAGAATAATCCCGCGTTCTCCAGCCATTCCATGGCGATATCCCACAACAGCCGACATCAAAGCAAAAGAACGTGTTTTTCCAGAACCGCGTCCTCCCCAAGCGGCTCGCACATCGGCATTTCCAGTAAAAACAGGAATAAGCTTTGGAATAAGAGCCACTTGAGCCGTATTCTGCTCAATTTTTTGAGAAATTTTCTGAACAGTTGTCATTATAAATTTTCATATTTTAGCAATAATTGCGCTTCACTCTTTTGCTTATCCAAAGTTTAATTATCCCAGAGCAATTGAAGGAAAAGAGCAATTGAACGAAAAACGCCCTTCTCAAAAGCAGCGCTTTACCTTCCTTCATCCTAATATTCAATAAATTTCACTTTTTTGCATGAGATCCCCTTGACCACACCTATGCGCCCCAAAGTCCCTATCCCCCCAAAGATCATTATCTCCAAGGGGTCCCTATTTTCCCCCATCACCGCCCCTCAAACACCGCGCCTGTCATCCCCCAACCACAAGCACGGTATCCCCCACCCAAATCATAGCCTCAGCACATAGCTCTCGGGCATATCCAAAGCCCAATATCCTCCAATATCATGCCCTCTCAAGCATCACCAATCCTCACACTTGTCTATCCCCCAAGATACCCCCACCAAAACACATGTATCCCGCAAGCATAACACTTCTCTCAAGTTTCATGCCCTCACCTATCAAAACACTGTTCCATATCCACCACACAAATACCCTGCACCAAATCCCCTCCAGCACACGGGCCCTTACGGCATCATTCACCAAAGCCCCTTCCCAGTATCACGAGCGCCCACAAGCACGATAGCCTCCGCTTCAATTCCCTCAAGATAGGCAATCACCAAAGCAGCCCCCTTCCAAGACATCACCCCACATCACCCACCTCAGCCTAACATTTTTCAATATCACAAGCCTCCGTTATCGAGGTATCACACTTCTCCGGTTCGCTATTTTTTGCATTCACTGGTACAATCTCAATACGCGAAACTGTTTTTGATATCTCCACACCTTCAATAACGAGAAAAGACCAAACCTTCACAAAAATCCAAAACAGTAGATAACAACCACGCCCCCTAAGCATTGTACCTCTCGAGTATCACCTCTTCAGCACACGCCCCTCTGTCATCGCCCATAAAATCCGGCGTCTCCACGTAGGAAGCCCAAATATCTCCCACCAAAATATTCTGCTCTCCAGTAAATGCCCAAACATCACAGCGCCTTCTTCAAGCCTCAGTTATCGAAGTATCACACTTCTCCGGTTCACTATTTTTTGCATTCACTGGTACAATCTCAATACGCGAAACTGTTTTAACCTGCCCTTCTCCAGCCCCCTGAAGAGGCAACACTTTTGCCAGCAGCGAAAAAAACGGTACGGGATTATTGAGAGCATGATACTGAAGATAAGACACCAGCCCATCTTCACCATAGTGATATCCAGCCTGCTCCGCCGCTGTCAAAAGAGCTTCATTAAATCGCTTTGTTGTTTTATTTAAAGCCCCTTTTTTCCGCCCTCTTCGACGTAAGGGAAGACAATGTTCATCTACCATCATCATGTTCCTTCCAACTAAAGAGAAACCAAAACCTCAAACACAAAAAATGACATAAAAATCAGCAACAAAATTTGCCAAGCATTCAACAATTAAAAAATGGGACACACCCAAAAAGATAAGAGCCCACATAAAGCCCAAATCCTCCGCATAATTTTACAGATTCACATTTTTACGCTTTTACATCATTACAGAACGCAGCCAAATGAAACGCTCAAATCACTACCCCGCACCGTTCTGTAAACACGGGTCTGTCAACAAGCTGATTTCTCGTCTATCAGATTTCCCTGCTGATTATTTCATATGGCTATCCCACACTTCAAAGAATGGTGTTTCATCAAACACGCCAGATAAGCTCTGATCTACAATTCGACTTCAAAAAGCAAATTTTCCTCTGCTGAATAAAGCTTCCACCCCGCACTGGTTTTAAACTATCATCCAACCTCTTACCCAATAAATTCCCCTACTAACATCAGATTACTTACCCTACTAACATCAGATTACCGCCCCCAAACATCCCTATTTTACAGTATAACAGACTAAAAAATATTTTAATTTTCTTGCCAATCTTCTGAAATTACTTTATTGATAGTTCTGTGTTTTTGATCGTCCACGCAACGGTCAAATAGGGATTTGAAAGCCCGAACGCTCAGTACATAAATTTATCCCGCTTTGCGGATATCCCGGAATTCCGGGAGCTTTTACTATGTCCAAGTGCTTGTCAGCACTAAAAGCAAAAGGCTGGCTGAGCTCAGTGCTTTCAAACTCCCGGAATACTCATGCGAGGGCGCTCGCAACCGGAGGGGAGCTTGAAGTGCAAACTAAAAATTCACATTTTAATGACATTTCAATAGGTAAAAGAATCCGTTATAGACGACTTTCAATGGGACTTTCTCAAAAGGAGTTAGGAAGCCATTTAGGTGTCAGTTTTCAACAAATCCAGAAATATGAAAAAGGTTTAAATCGTGTAAGCGCGGGGTGTTTGCTCGAAATTGCTAAAAAACGAGAGGTTCCTATGAACTTTTTTTATGCGGACCTTTTAACAGCAGATATTCCCACAAAAGAACATGCCTTACACCACGATCAAGACACATACAGCGAAAAAGAATACGCACTTTTGAAAAACTTTAGAGAGCTCCAGCCGAAAAAACAAAAAGCAATCTTGTGGTTGATTTCTGATTAGACAAAAGCGCATCAATCGACATCCGTTGCCAATATTCCCCTCTGCCTAAAGCCTTACCGCCTGATACCACCACATCTCAAAAAACGGTTTAGGCACCGGTTTACGACATCATAGGATAACAAACTTCAAAATAGGATAAAAACACCAAAACCTTGGAAAGACATCCCCACCTCTCTCACAGAATCTTATCAAAGATCTCTTCTGATTTAAACGCACAATTCCGATTGTATCATTATGATACCTTTTTACATTTACCTTGTCAAGTTTTTATATTTTTCTTTTGATATTTTTGTGTTTTTCTTTAAGGGAGCCACATCCCTCAAAACACTTTTCCTGCAAAATGCCCCTCATACAAAACACAATGTCTAAAACAACAAGAGCTAAAATAGGATTTTTCCTAAATAGGTATCCCTCTAAATGGGATTTCCCCTCTAAATAGGATTTCATTGTATTGCTCATTCCACCCGCTTACTAAAAAAACACCTCTCAATGCTTCTCACACCCATTTCACGGATATCCCCCATACAAATATAGATGCAACTATAATTGTTAAGTTCCGCATAGAATATAAACGCCCACCACGATTTTTCTCTCTTCACATCTCTTTACACATCAGCTCTGCAATCTGTTCACAGCCATTCCCCACACACTCTTCTCCAGAAAACGCACTTCAACAGCACTCTTCATCCCAACTTTCTCCTCCATTCACGAAGACACTTCCCCCAATCCTTCTCACCACTCCATACAATAACAATATATTGATTTATAATGATAATTTAGCATTATTTATATTGATTGAGAGTTCCGAATATCGTAAGATTCTCTCATTTCAAATCCCTCCCATGTTGAATCAATCAAAATCATTCGCTTCCACGTTAAAAGCGAGGAGAGCCCGTGTAAAACTATTAAGAAAGGAGTAAAAATGGCTCTTATGAACCTTTCCAAGAGCTGTCACAACATTAGGGGCTAGCAAATATAATGATAATACCCAGCTTGCTTCTTCATAAGTGTAAAGATAGGGGTGCTCAATGGATTTATCATTATACCATGACAAAAAACACGCACAATATATAAATCCATAAATCCTCCGCTTCATTTTACAGATTCACATTTTTACGCTTTTACATCTTCACAAAACGCAGCCAAAGGAAACTCCCAAACCACCACGCGACAATTTGATAAAAACAAAACACCTTTCCAACAATCTCAAACAACAGATTTCTGTAAAGAGTTCATATGAATTTGATTGTTTAGATCTGACTATTAGATTGGCATATAGAGCCGTAGAACAGAAAGTAATTTTCTATAAGACAGAAACGATAAAAGCGCTATATAACTGAGACAGAACATGAAAGATTGCAAACAGATAAAACGACATCTTTCTTCGTTACAACACTGAAATTGTAAACGAGACGACGGATAATTGTCATCTGAATATGTAATTTTCACATCTGCAAATTTTTATTGATTAATTTAATCCCAACACTTCCCCTGAAATACATTTCTTCATTATCTACTTCTTTGAGACAAACCGGCAAAGGGGTTTCATCTATTATAAGTACGGAAATAATAACGCGTTACTCCAACCTCATCATAAGAAACCATAGACAAGATACCTGTCTTTATTGGCGTTATTTGATAAGTCAAAATTACACCATTTTGCTGTTTGTTTGGTTGATCTGTATAGATCACGTTATATCCATTCCGTCGCAAGAGATTAATAAATACAGGAGTAAAGTTGTCTTCTGTTTTATTTTTTTTCACAATAAGTGTTGTTGTAGCGGGCGGTAAAGGTTTTTTAAGATTACGAACAAAATCGTTAGCAATTAATTTTATATCATCTTGCGTAATATTTGGACTAACATAACTTGATGAATAATTATTGATAGATGCACAACCAGCCACCAAGACAAGAGGCAACGGAAATAAATATTTTGACATCTAGACTTCCCCTATAAATTGTATTCTCTTCTGAGAAGCTCCTACACCAGAAATAAGAGCATCCTTTCAAAGAATAGCCTTAACAACATACTGCTTTACAATCAAGCATTAGTTAATCACTTTCTCGCTTGTTTAAAAAACGACCACCATCTCTCATAGTACTCAAAGCTTATGTTTAAGACACAAAATATATATGTTAAAAGTACGAAAAAACACATGTAAAGCATATAGTATATGTATACTTACTTTCATGGTGTGTTGCATTACATAAACCAACGCACAGCACCCTTCATTTCCCCTCCATTCACGAAGACACTTCCCCCCAATCCTTCTCACCCCTCCATATCATGACAAAAAACACGCACAATATATGAACCCATAAATCCTCCACTTCACTTTTACAGATTCACATTTTTACGCTTCTCCACATTTACAGAACAAAGCCAAGGAAAGGTTCACCACCCCGTACCACTCTATAAACAACGGTCTGTAAAGAATTCAAATGCTTGCCTAGCAAGTTTCCACCACTGACCACTCATTCGTTTCAGATCACCCCCTTCAAAGAGCTGTGTTTTTACCTCATGAATAAGATAATGAGCAAAACCGTCTTTAAAAAAAAAGAAACGGCATGGAGATATCAAATATATCAATGGTCGTCATCGACTGTCGTGTTAAGAGGTGTTAACTCTTTATTTTTCTTAATTTTTACAACGCCAATAATTCCCGTGGAAATAATTAATGCGGACATCGCTAAAAAAGAGCTTAACAATCCCACGAGAGCCAAAAGTCCAGCAATAAAGCCAGACATTGCTTCCGCAGAGTTTGCTAAAGTTGAAAAGGTTCCAAAACTCTTACCAAAATCTTCACGACGAGAATATAATTGAATAGCTGAGACTAAACCAATATCCACAAAGGCACCAATAAATCCTAAAACAAATGCTAACACGAGAAGGAATTTTAAATAAATTTCTGCAGCTAAGGGCATAACAAACAGAATAACCCCATAAAGAAGCCAAAATATCATGAGCTTCAACGAAGTAATATTTAATATAATTTTACTATATAACAAACCACCAACAATAGTTCCAACAGCCATGAGAGAAAAAATATAACTCACAAAGCTTTCCTCTCCCCCCACAAAAAGAACAAAAGCTGGAATTAAAAATCTTAAAATTGCACCCGTAAAGAGAATAGCAAACGACGATCCAACGAGCGTAATAAATAAATTATTATTTTCTGTAGAAATATATTTAAGATATGAAGCTGTTTCTCGATAAATTTTTATAAAATTGAATGATTTATTCTCGCTTGAATTTAAATTCATGAGATTAAATAACATGATAATAGATATAAAATAGGTAAAAAAATCAAAAATGAGTACTGCCGATTTATTTGCTAAAAAAAGCAGTATGGAACAAACCAAAGGGCCAATGACGGCTGCCGTTTCCATGATAATTTGAGCAATGCTATTGGCCTTTGTAAGATCTTTTATTGAAAACATTCTGGGAATAGCAGCTTGAAAACTTGGTTGGAAAATACTTCTTCCGATCGTTGTACATATTGCTGCAAAAATAAGAACAATGATATGTGCCATACCTGTTATATAAGTTATAAAAACAAACAATGAAGCTAATAATCTAACAACTTCACTTAAGATCATATTTTTCTTCAAAGAAAAATTATCCGCTAACCAACCTCCTATAGGGCCAAAAAAGAGAAAAGGGATAAATCGAAAAAAATACACAAGACCTGTAAAAAAGGTGTTATCTGTTAATTCTAAGACCAGTAAAATAAAAACAACTTCATAAGCATAATCACCAACTTTGGAAATAAAGAGAGAGCAAAAAAGAGCTAATGGACTCTTTTTTAAAAACAAATTCATATCAACCATCCGATATTAAACTTTTCTACACTTAAAGTTACACTTCCTTCGATACAATTGGTGATATGAACTTCTGAAGAGTCTTTTATTCTAATAAATCGCTTAATAAGTTAAGTGAAAATTTTTAAAGAAATACTCCTCTTGATATAAGCATTTAGACCAATATCAAGTAATATATTAATTTTTCTTGCTTATTTGCTTAAAAAAAAGAAAGAATGTAAAAATTATGAGATCAAAATCTGCTATATTAGTACACTGACTTCCAGCCCACGTCTCAAAGAATGAAAATTCCCAACCAGCACTAATCTACAATCCCACGTCAAAAAGCAGCTTTCCCCACAAAATAAAGCTTACACCCAACCACGCCTCAAACGACAGCACTTCGTCAGGCTCGACAAATCAAGCCCTATCTTCTTAAGCCGCCATCCTTCACACATCTCTTTGCAACACCCGCCTTACCCACACTCTCCTCTTATCCATGCGCACTCTCTTCATCCTCCATTCCCCCTTTTTCTCTCCCATCACACACTTAACAACTGAACACCCCTCTTCCTCTAAACGTCTCCCTCCATTCACGAAAACACTTCCCCCCAATCCTCGCACCACATTCCACGCCCCCAAAAGCCCAAAGTGACCAAAAACACGCACAATATATAAATCCATAAGTCCTCCGTTTCACTTTTACGGATATACGTTTTTACGTTTTTACATCTTTACAGAACGAAACCAACGAAAGGTTTACCACCCCGCACCGCTCTATAAACAATAGTCTATAAACGAACCCAGCTTTTTGCCTAGTACCCTTACAGTCTTCAGACCCCCCCCTCAAACGACAACACTTCATCAGGCTCAACAAATCAAGCCCTGCCCTCAAATATTCTAGCTCTTCACTCCCCCTAAAAGAGCAGTGTTTTACAGCATAATAGAATAGAAAATTCTTGATTGTTCTTGCCAATCTTCTGAAATTACTTTATCACTTAAAGTGTAATTTTGGTCGTATACGCGACGATCAAGAGGGATTAAGGGTCCTAAACCCTAGCGTAAAATGAACCCACTTTTGTGGGGGTCCCGGGATTCCGGGAGATTCTGCTATGTCTAGGTGCTTTGGCACTAAAAGCAAAATGTTGATTCGAGGTCAGTGCTTTCAGGCTCCCGGAATACCAATGCGAGGGCGCTCGCCCCCAGCGGGGGCTTGAAGTGCCAACCAAAAATCCATATTTCGCACTTTTTTAAAAAGTACCCAATCTTATAGTCTTTGATATTATTTTAATTTTTCTTGCCAATTTTCTGAAATTGCCTTATGAATTGACCTGTGTTTTTGATCGTATACGCAGCGGTCAAATAGGGAGCTGAAAGCCCGAAACCTCGATACATAAGAATGAACCCACTTTTGCGGATATCCCGGAATTCCGGGAGTTTTTGCTATGTCCAGGTGCTTCCCAGCACTAAAAGCAAAAAAACTGATTCGAGTTCAGTACTTTTAGACTCCCGGAATACCAATGCGAGGGCGCTCGCAACCGGAGGGGGGGCTTGAAGTGCCAACTAAAAATCCACATTTTATCGACATTCTGATAGGCAAAAGAATCCATCACAGACGCATTGCAATGGGAGTTTCCCAAAAAGAATTAGGATGCCATTTAAGCGTCAGTTTCCAACAAATCCAAAAATACGAAAAAGGCTTAAACCGTGTAAGTGCCAAATGTTTACTGGAAATCGCCCAAAAACTAGAGGTTCCCGTAAACTTTTTTTATGCAGACATTGCCACAAAAGAAGATCTTTCAACAAAAGAAACTCTCTTACACCACAATCAAGAAACCTATAGCGAAAAAGAACAGGCACTTTTAAAAAAACTTTAGAGAACTTCAGCCGAAAAAACAAAAAGCAATCTTGTGGTTGATTTCTGATTAAGCAAAAGCGCAACGATCAACGTTATTCCATTCATATTCCCTTTAAGTCAAATTCAAACCAGCTTCCCCTCAAACAACAGCACTTCATCAGGCTCAATAACTCAAACCCTGCCCTCAAATATTCTAGCACACCACACCCCCTCAAAGAGCAATGTTTTACGGCAGATAGAATAATCAGCTGCATTTTTGTTGTCACTTATAATTTTCCAATGACTTTTGAATGCCTCAATTAGTCTTTTTATAGCACTTTTACTCTTTTTAAAGCTTCTTTCTCTGCTTCTTCTTTTAACTTCATGTCATTGGCGACTTCGTACCTTTTTATTGTTTTTTCAATCTGATCATCAGTCCCTGCTTTAAAAACAATCATTGTTTTAAACGGACGAAATAATGACGATTGCGAAATATGAAACAAGATATTCGTGCGCAAATTGCTTGGATCACACTCGCTATACCCTTTTCTTTTTAAGTCATGGATAGATATCGCTTTTTTTGACATAGCAAGACCAATAACATCGCTATTTTTCTCACCAAAATCTTTCACTGTTAAAAGGTTATTTTCAGCGTCACAAACTGTCGATATATTCATGACTTCGTTAAGAACTTGATCATTTATGTCAAATTGAGCATTGCTGACAAAAATGAATACAAGATCACGCAAAGAACAAGCTTTTTGAAAATAACAAGCATTGTACAAACGTGAGCGAATCCCAAGACATCCGACTGCTTGTCGAATGATTTTTATAGCGAGCTCATATGATTTTTCATCTAAACGATGATCACGAATGTCTGGAATGTAGATTTCTTGTGTTTCTTGTAACGGTGCAACTTCACTGTTTAATGCACGATCAATAAGCTTTTCTAACCAATTGTAACTCTCAACATTATCCTGCTCTCGGACAGACGATCTGATCTCTTCTAAAAGATTGTACAGCCCACACTCGTCTCTAAAAGCACGCTCTCTTCGGTCACACGTCATCGTAAATGTATGGGTATTTTCTCGTTTGTCCGGTATAGATGATGCTTCAATTTCTGGATCATTCACTTTAAATGGATCAACGCTTTCTCCACTTTTAACAGATATCGAATGCTCACCTCTAATAGTATCAAAAACTCTCGCCCCTTGCTCCTTCCTAAAAGAAATGCCTTGTTCAAGAAACATCTTTAATGGATTGGAATCATCCGGTGTTAACGATATACGCTGTATTAAAGAGTCCAAAATTTCCTGTTGAAGCACAGCATCACTTATTAACGAATCTTTCTTATCCTCATAGAAATCCTTTAAGCTTTCTGGAGTATGCCGATTATAACTCTTCACGCCCTCTGCAAACCAGCTGTTAATTAATTCCTTGTTTGTGGCTAATTTCATGAGATTATACCCCCGCTTAAATTTCAAATGATCCTTTTTATCAATAAACTCCAATACAGTTCTTATTAAAGTTCTTGAAAAAAGTTCATTATCTGTTTCTTTTACTTAATATTTACCATATTATAGTTTATTGGTAAATAAGTAAAGTAAACTAAATTAAGATATAGATGATATTTTTAATATACACCTCCACTTAAACTTGTCTTTGTAACACGAATAGCGAAAATTTTAACCAAAACAGGTTAGGGAGCTTTTTTTAAGTCTTTATCTTGATTAAAAAACTGCAAAGGAGCAAACTTGATTGTGCAGATAATCATGCTCCCTCATCTAAAGGAGCAAACTTGATTGTGCAGATAATCATGCTCCCTCATCTACGAGCCACTAACAAGAGTGCAATCAATCAAACAGTTAAAAAAAACTTTTAGCAAAATTTTAAAGCAAAAAAACGCACATCACCGAAAAAATGAGAGAGCAGTGCATTTTACGCATCCTCCACCTTTTTCTTAAACAGCAAAACTCCAATCCATCATCAAAATATCTTCGTCTAAAATCCCCCACACCCCCTCAAAGAGCAATGTTTTACGGCGAATAAACGGCATTTGTCTTTAACGCTTTTACGCACAAAGCAATAAAGCAATCCCGCTTGTGACTTCACTTATAACATTGTAAGAAAATAGCTTTCACGACAAACAGAAGTAAAAGAACCCTACGATATTCGAGAACGCTCATTTAACATGCAAAAACACCGACCACTCCCTTTGCTTTGCAATAAAACACCGCTGTCTCATCGTGAATTTTTCTAAATCAGCACGCTTCAAAGAGCGGTGTTATCGCATAATAGGATTATCACCGCCCTTTATAGCGTGAATTTTTCCACACTTAATCTTCAGGCAAAAATTCCAACCGATCTCCTTGTTTTGTAATTTTCACCGTTGTCTCATCATGAATTTTTCCAAATAAGATATTTTCCGCCAGTGGATCTTGAATTTCTTTTTGGATAATCCGTTTAAGCGGACGCGCACCATAGAGCGGATCATAGCCCTTATCGGCAAGAAATTTTCTCACCTCTGGCTCGATTTGCAAAGTTATTTTGCGTTCATTGAGCAAATTTTGCAAATGTTCTATCTGAATATCGACGATCGCTTCCATATCGTGACGTTGCAGCCTTTGAAAGAGAATAATCTCATCAATACGGTTTAAAAACTCAGGACGGAAAGCCGCTTTAACGACATTCATAACATCATTTTTTGCCTGCTCAACGGTTTGCCCTTCAGGCAAAGCAGTTAAAAACTCAGCACCAAGATTAGAAGTCATAATCAGCAAGGTATTGCGAAAATCGACAGTACGTCCTTGACTATCGGTCAAACGTCCCTCATCCAACACTTGCAACAAGAGATTAAAAATATCAGGGTGTGCTTTTTCAATTTCGTCGAATAGAATGACCTGGTAAGGTCTTCTACGTACAGCTTCGGTCAGCACCCCACCTTCTTCATAACCGACATATCCAGGTGGCGCCCCAATCAGCCGCGCCCCAGCATGCTTTTCCATATATTCCGACATATCGATGCGCAACATGGCATTGGAGTCTTGGAAAAGAAAAGCGGCAAGTGCTTTGGTTAATTCGGTTTTTCCCACACCGGTAGGACCCAAAAACATGAAAGAGCCAAGCGGGCGATTGGGATCTTGCAACCCTGCGCGCGCACGGCGTACAGCGCGAGAAACAGCTTGAACAGCCTCTCCCTGCCCAATCACACGTTTGCTAATTTCATCTTCCATACGCAACAGCGCCTCCCGTTCTGCCTCCAGCATTCGATCAACAGGAATACCGGTCCAGCGTGAAACAATCCGCGCCACATGTTCAGCAGTAACCGTCTCTTCAACGAGATGATTTTGTTGATCATCATTTTCCGCAATGCTCAATTGTTTTTCGAGTTCAGGGATAACGCTATAAGCGAGCTCTCCAGCGCGTTGGAATTGTCCATCACGTTGTGCAATAGCCAAAGCATTACGAGCTTCTTCGAGTTGTTTTTTCAAATCAGCAGCATGCCCTAATTTTTGTTTCTCAGCCTGCCAAGCACTTGTCATCTCAGCAGACTGTTGTTCCAATGTTTTGAGTTCCTCCTGCACATTTTCCAAACGTTCTTTTGCTGTTGGCTCGACATCTGTTTTCAAAGCTTCCCGTTCGATCTTCAACTGTAAAATACGCCGATCAACAGCATCGAGTTCTTCCGGCTTTGAATCGACCTGCATGCGCAACCGTGCCGCCGCTTCATCGATAAGGTCAATAGCTTTATCCGGCAAGAAGCGATCCGTAATATAGCGGTTAGACAAACGCGCCGCCGCAATCAAAGCACTATCAGCCAAGCGCACTTTGTGATGTTGTTCATATTTTTCCTTAATACCGCGCAAGATAGAAATAGTATCCTCCAAAGAGGGTTCCGGTACAAAGACAGGCTGGAAGCGTCGTGCAAGAGCAGCATCTTTTTCGACATATTTTCGATATTCATCGAGCGTAGTAGCCCCTACACAATGGAGTTCTCCGCGTGCAAGAGCAGGTTTTAACAAGTTAGAAGCATCCATAGGACCGTCAGATTTTCCAGCCCCAACGAGATTATGCAATTCATCGATAAACAAAATGATCTGCCCATTTTCAGCTTGCACCTCTGCCAACACCGCTTTGAGGCGCTCTTCGAATTCCCCACGATATTTTGCACCAGCGATAAGCGCTCCCATATCCAACGCATGAAGCTGTTTATCCCGCAAAGTTTCAGGCACATCGCCATTAACAATGCGCAATGCCAACCCTTCCACGATAGCTGTTTTCCCCACCCCAGGCTCACCGATAAGCACAGGATTATTTTTGGTCCGCCGTGAAAGCACCTGAATAGTGCGGCGGATTTCCTCTTCCCGCCCAATCACAGGGTCGAGTTTTCCTTCACGGGCATCTTTTGTGAGATCACGGGCATATTTTTGCAAAGCATCATATTGGCTTTCGGCATGGGGGCTTGTTGCTGTTTTTCCTTTCCGCAAATCATTAATAGCCTCATTAAGCGCCTGCGCTGTCAACCCTCCGCTTGTAAGAATATCAGCAGTTTTTGCGGTCTTTTCCATGATCAGCGCTTGCAACACACGCTCAACGGTCACAAATTGATCACCGGCTTTTTTCGCCAAATCTTCCGCCATGTTAAAGACTTTTGCCAACGGCTGAGAGAGATAGAGCTGTCCATTCCCCCCTTGCACTTTAGGCAAAGCATCAAGTGCTTCGTTAAGCGCCTTTCGAATAAGAGTAAGATCACCACCCGCTTTTTGGATCAGTGATGCTGCCAATCCTTGAGAATCGTCTAACAACACTTTCAACAGATGCTCCGGCAAAAACTGCTGATGATCAGAAGCAAGGGCACCACTTTGTGCTGATTGTAAAAAACCCTGCACGCGTTCGCTATATTTTTCCAAATTCATTTTTTTTCCTTAAATCTCAAGCCACCACCGCACTTTAAATTCCCCCAACATTCCACAAAAGAGACATCTTCAAAGGACAGCCCACCCCCCACAAAACACCGCAAATGATGCCGCATGAAGAAGAACCGTAGTGCTAAAAAGAATATGGGTTTTTACACGCCTCATAGCAAGAGGGAGAAAAAAATACGCTATCAATTTAAACAAAAACCGCAACTCCCCTATACGCCCCACCAGCCCAGCTTCCCCACCAGCCCAGCCTCCCCACCAGCCCAACCCCAACCGGCCTAGCCCCACTATTACAGTCTCTTCACCCCCAATGCTCCCATCGATGTCAGACAAAAGCCCACCATGACAAAAACACGCACAACACATAGCCCCCCACTCCTTTTTCACAAACACATTTTTACGCTTTTACATCTTTACAGAACGAAGCCAACGAAAGGCTTACCACCCCACACTGCTTTGTAAACACTGTTCTGTAAAAGAACCCAGCTTTTTGCCTAGTACCCCCCTTACAGTCTTCAGACTCCCCTCCTCAAACGACAGCACTTCATCAGGCTCAACAAATCAAGCTCTATCTCCTTAAATCACCATTCCTTCACGCATCTCTTTGCACCACCGCCTTACCAACACTCTTCTCCTATCCATGCGCACTCTCTCCATTCTCCCTTCCCGTTTTTCTCTCCCGTCACACACTCACAACTTAACAGCACTCTTCCTCCCAACTTCCATTCACAGACTCTTTCCCTCATTTATCTCGCCACATTTCTCACCATGACAAAAACACACACAACACATAGCCCCCCACTCCTTTCTCACAAACACATTTTTACGCTTTTACATCTTTACAGAACGAAGCCAACGAAAGGTTCACCACCCCACACCGCTTTGTAAACACTGTTCTGTAAATAATTCAAATACTTGTCTAGCAAGTTTCCACCACTGACCACGCATTCGTTTCAGATCACCTTCCATTCCTCCCACACTCTTCTCCAACCAACGCACTCAACAACATTCTCCATTTCTCTTCCAGTCTGGCACCTCCCCCAATCCTCTCACTACATTCTATGTCAGACAAAAGCCCAACGTAACCAAAACACGCACAATATATAAATCCACAAATCCTCCGCTTCACTTTTACGGATATACATTTTTACGCTTTTACATCTTTACAGAACAAAGCCAACGAAAGGCTCACCACTCCACACCGCTCGATAAACACTGTTCTGTAAATAATTCAAATACTTGTCTAGCAAGTTTCCACCACTGACCACTCATTCGTTTCAGATCACCTTCCATTCCTCCCACACTCTTCTCCAACCAACGCACTCAACAACACTCTTCATTTCTCTTCCAGTCTGGCACCTCCCCCAATCCTCTCACCACATTCTATGTCAGACAAAAGCCCAACGTAACCAAAACACGCACAATATATAAATCCACAAATCCTCCGCTTCACTTTTACGGATATACATTTTTACGCTTTTACATCTTTACAGAACAAAGCCAACGAAAGGCTCACCACTCCACACCGCTTTGTAAACACTGTTCTGTAAACAATCCAACTTCTTATCTCAAAGGCCCCCTACTGATCACTTTGTATAGTTATCACCCACCCCACAAACGAAACTGTTTCATTAGACTAGACAGATAAGTCCAGCCTAAAACATTTATCACACACTCTAAAAAACGCCTAAATGTGAATATTGATATGCTGATATCACACCCCTCCAAATAGCGCCGTTTTATGGCATAACAGAATAGAAAATTTTTGATTGTTCTTGCCAATCTTCTGAAATTACTTTATCACTTAAAGTGTCATTTTGATCGTCTACGCAGCGATCAACAGGGAAAACAGGCCCTAAACCCTAGCGTACAATTGAGCCTACTCTTGTGGGTTTCCCGGAATTCCGGGAGTTTTTTGCTATGTCCAGGTGCGTTTCCGCACTAAAAGCAAAAAGCTGACTAGGGTTCAGTACTTGTTACTCCCGGAATACCAATGCGAGGGCGCTCGCAACCGGAGGGGGTGTAAAGTTCCAACTAAAAATCCAAATTTTATCGACATT
>NZ_JBHINR010000019.1:0-15118 GCF_042195105.1 Bartonella sp. CL436QHHD
TTCAGGAATGCGAGTTTCCATGTTTTATCTCCTTGAATATGCTGGAGATACAATGCCTTTTTGCAAATTATGTTCCAAAAGGGATAAAGAGCCGCTAAAAAGGAATAGGAAAGATCTAAAGTTAAGATCGAGATCATCATGGTGGGGCATTTTCTTTTGAAACTTTTGTTTAAAACGCGTTCATAGAGAGTTTTTGTTGATCATAAAAAAGGGTGTGAAAACGACAAGGTACGCCTATAGGGCTTTATGAGGTCATAATAATATGGATGCTTTTTTGTTTATATTCTTTCATAAATTTGAATTTTTATCTCATGACAACGTCTTGGTCGATAAACATATGATAAGCGTTACGAATGGGAATATATTTATGTTTCATAAATAAAAGCACATTTTGTATAGAGAGCTCTTTCTTTGTGTTTTCGCTATTGTATTCTTTTGACAAATGGTTTTCTTTTTGATTGTATCAAAAAGTTTAAAGAGAGACCTTGTTAGGATATAAAATGTTTCGTTCAACTTTTTTTAAAAATCGTGAAATCTATGGACCTCTTTGTATTGGCTTTGATCCGAGCCATAAAGTTTTGCAATCGTGGAAACTAAGCTTTGATTATAAAGGTCTAAAAGATTTTTGTGATATCCTCTTAACAGCGGTTGTGGGTAAAGTGGGGATGATAAAGCCGCAAGTCGCATTTTTTGAATTATATGGTGTGGAAGGTCTTCAAGCTCTCAAAGAACTGATTGAAAATGCACACGAACAAGGCATATTGGTTCTGGCGGATGTAAAGAGGGGAGATATTGGCTCTACTGCTGAAGCCTATGGTAAAGCTTGGCTGGGTCCAAGCAGTGCGTTCAAAGCTGATGCCATCACAGTTAATCCTTTTTTGGGTTTTGATGCTCTTCTTCCTCTGATAAAGGTTGCAGAAGAAACAGGAGCAGGAGTTTTTGTGGTTGTTCAGTCTTCTAATCCAGAGGGGAAACAAATACGAAATGCGCTTATTGGAGATCAGACACTCTCTCTTCATCTAGCACAGTGTATTTGTGATTATAATTCTCAGTCTCCGGTTCTCCATCATAATATTGGTCCCATAGGTGCGGTTATAGGAGCGACATTAGGATCTGGATCAAAAGACACAATCGAGCAGTTAAATAATAGTCTGTTTCTCGTTCCGGGTATTGGCGCCCAAGGTGGAACAATGACACAATTAGCAAATCAATTTCCACAAAGACTTTGGCAGAATGTTATTCCCTCTGTATCACGCTCTATTACAGATGCTGGACGAAATATTGTTGATTTAAAAAATGTTATCAATCATTTTGCAGAACAAGCGCAAAGCACACTGATGTCTTGAGGATTTTTGCATCTGTAATAAATCTGAAGAATTTTGAGAGGGAGGGCTTTTGAGGGGGATGTTTCCGATTTATCCAGAATCAACAGTTGCTTTGTGGTTTCGTTCAAAAAGCGCGGATGTCTTTTCATTGAATGTTAAGCGGGCATTTCATGTTGAGCGGGAGGCTATGTTCCTATTGAAAGTACAAATATTTTCAGTAGATTGCCTTAAGGGTAAGGGTTTACATCCTTCAAAAGCAAAAGCTTATGCATATTGTTACCAGTTTCCAGTTGATAAAGTTATTGCAGCGTTTGTTTCTATAAGATAGACACACGTTATCGGTGAATATATATATTGTTGTTAGAGAAAAACATGTCATCAAAACAAGAAAAAACCAAAGCCCGTTTACCCCGTGGTTTTGTGGATCGTACAAGTGCACAGTTGTATGCAACTGAAACAATGATTGCGCAAATTCGTGAAGTTTATGAACTTTACGGTTTTGAAGCACTAGAAACTCCAATTTTTGAATATACAGATGTGCTGGGTAAGTTTTTACCGGATTCAGATCGTCCAAATGCGGGCGTTTTTTCGCTACAAGATGATGATGAGCAATGGATGTCTTTGCGCTATGATCTTACCGCGCCTCTTGCTCGTTATTTTGCCGAGAATTTTGAAGTTTTGCCAAAGCCTTATCGCAGTTATCGTCTTGGCTTTGTTTTTCGCAATGAAAAACCAGGTCCAGGGCGGTTTCGGCAATTTATGCAGTTTGATGCGGATATTGTTGGAACACCAACGGTAGCAGCTGATGCCGAAATTTGTATGATGGCAGCCGATAGTTTGGAAAAACTAGGGTTTCAGCATCATGAATATGCCATTCGTCTGAACAACAGAAAAATTCTCGATTGCGTTTTAGAGAAAATTGGTTTGGGGGGAAATGAGCAGGCTGAAAAGCGCTTAACTGTCTTAAGAGCAATTGATAAACTGGATAAATTTGGTTCTGAAGGGGTGCGTTTGCTTTTGGGAAAAGGGCGTTTGGATGAAAGTGGTGACTTTACAAAAGGGGCGGAGCTTAAGGATAAAGAGATTGAGTGTATTCTTACCTTAACTGCTGCTGGAGCTGAAACAGCAGAAGAAACGCTTGAGGTTCTTAAAGAAGTGGTTGGTGATCATGTTCAAGGGCGTGAGGGAATTCGTGAGCTTGAGGAAATGCAAGCAATTTTTGTCGCAAATGGCATTCAGAATCGTATCAAGATTGATCCATCGGTGGTGCGTGGACTGGATTATTATACAGGTCCTGTTTTTGAGGCTACGTTGCTTTTTGATGTTTTCAATGATGATGGGCAGAAAGTTGTTTTTGGCTCCGTTGGTGGTGGTGGGCGCTATGATGGATTGGTGGCACGCTTTCGTGGTGAAAACATTCCAGCAACAGGTTTTTCAATCGGGGTCTCACGCTTGATCGCTGCTTTGCAAAATCTTGGAAAGTTGCCTATGAAAGAGTCAACAGGGCCGGTTGTTGTGCTGATGATGGATAAAGAGCCAGAGGCGGTTGCTGGTTATCAAAAAATGGTGATGCAGTTGCGTGGTGCCGGAATTCGTGCTGAGCTCTATTTGGGGGCATCGGGGATAAAAGCGCAGATGAAATATGCAGATCGACGCCAAGCGCCTTGTGTGGTTATCCAAGGCTCACAAGAACGTGAGAGTGGAAAAATACAGATCAAAGATTTGATTGAAGGGGCGCGGTTATCTCATGAAATTAAGGATAATCAAACATGGCGTGAAAGTCGACCAGCACAAGTGACGGTTGATGAAGATCAATTGGTCAAAACGGTACAGGATATTTTAGCAGCTCAAAAATGATAATGGTAAAAGTCTTTATACAAGTGATTGTTCGAAATATTTTGGAAATTTGAAACTCAATTTTTTAAATTTGTACTTTGCTCGTTTACACGTGCTGACGCACGCGTTCAAAATCGAGTTTTTGGAGTGCGTGCGGAATAAAAGAGAGATTTTTAAAGAGGTAAATAAGCGCTATTTGCTATAAAATGTGCCCTTCTGAGGATGCGATGATAATGCGTTAAAATGAGCAAAAAAATTTTAACGAAGAAAAAACTCTGAGAAAATTAAAGGGTTTCACGTAACGCTTCTGCAAAAGTTTATAAAAATATTGACAAGTTCATATTGGCTTCATCTTTGAATTCTCATCTATGAGCATCAAATCCTTTGATGTTCTCTTCTTGGACATTACAAAATCTAGTCTTATTGCAAAAGGAGGGAGAACTAGAGCGTTTTATCCTAAAAGACTTTTTAAGCTTCAAAAAACAATGGAATGACTTAAATCGAACAATTTTTTACAGGAGCATGTTTGGATGAATTGTCAGCTGCCATAATGGTAACTGACTGATAATATGTATTATTTCATAAAATCAACTCTTTAATGGAGAAATGAAAATGGTCCAATATGATTTTACTCTGCTCTATGAACGAAATCCCTTTATTCTTGAAAGACCTGAGAATATTGGAAAGTCATTTAGACTTCCTCCTTCAAATTTCGGATTTGAAGATCTTCCGCAAATTACCTTTTCAGGCGCCTCGTCATGTCGGCGTATGATTTTTGGGCTATCATTTAGTGGTATGAAAGCATTTTTTGTGATGTTGTGGCAGGTAGGGAAAATGTTAGATGAGGGGGATGATGTGGATTTATGGTTTGATCAGATAACATTGGATCATGATATTCTTGAGGAATTTTTGACTTGTGATCTTTCAATTCAAGAACCAGAATATCTTAATTTTGAAAGTTTTAAAGAAGGTATCAAAGAATTAGAAAAGAATAAAATTGTAGCGAAGGGGACAAAAAAAGATTGTTATTTCATCAATCCAGATATTTTTGGTCTTCCTGAATGTGATGAAGATTTTAAGTTCGATGAAGAGGAAGAGATAGAAGCACACTTTACGGTAGAATACCCGAATAAACAACTCCTTTAACCGTTTTTCTCTTAGAGAAAAATAAAAGCTTAGAATAAATAGCCATGAGAACAGCAATGAGTCTGTTTATGGTATGTGAATTGGAATGTTTGCGGGATCTGTTTTGATTTAATATTCTCCATGAATGGTTCTTTATGCAGAGCGGTTTTTATGCCATATTTTCTTCTTTTTATGAGACATAAGTTAATTTGAACTGTGCACCTCTTCAAACAAATGTTTGATCTGTATTTTCTTTCTTGATACTTTTGTAAACTTTGCAGTAATGATGTTCATAGCTCTTGTATTTTGGCGCGTTTACGAGAGGTATTTTTACTCTTTTTAATCGTTTATTCATATGCCAATCCCACTTGCTAATGAGCAAGAAAATAGTTTTAAGGGATTCAATATAAGAAGGGATAAAATAAAATAATTTTATGATATTCGGCTCCTCTCATTCAATATGCAAAATTATAAATTATCTTTATAAATCAAAGTATTGTTCGATACAAAGTTTTTCTCAGTATGAGAAATTTAGCATTGATCTTGCATATTTCATCAATACGTTAGTCCTTGATGTTTCTGAGAGAGTTTTGCATGAATTTGCGCATTTGGCAATTGCATCCCCATTTTTTGATAGCGTGCAACAGCTTTTAACTCTTTGATTTTTTAGCTCCACAACGGGTCCAGATTTTTCATCAGCAATTTTTCAAGTTTTTTCAAAGCCGTTAAAGCATGAAATATTTATTGAAAAAATTATTGCTGTAATATTTTTTCACAGAAGGCGCACAATCAACTTATCGTGTCTGCTTTCACGAATAGATGTTGTAAAAAGTAAACGACACAAATCTTCCTCCTCAGGAAATTTGTGTCGTAAAATTTTGTTTAAATAGACGATTGGGGGAATTAGCTTTTCAAGGCTTCTAAAACATGTTGTGGTGAAGAAACTTCATAAGGATCTGTTGCACAATTATCTGAAAAACCTGCTTCTTCGAACCATTGTTCAACCACACCATCATTAATAACAGCTGCATAGCGCCATGATCGCATGCCGAAACCAACATTGTCTTTTGCAACCAGCATACCCATTTTGCGTGTGAATTCACCAGAGCCATCGGGAATTAATTTCACGTTTTTGATATTTTGTGCTTTTCCCCAAGCATTCATGACAAAAGCATCATTGACGGAAAGGCAATAAATTTCATCAATACCCGCTTGTTTAAATTCATCATAGAGTTTTTCAAAATCAGGCAGCTGAAAGGTTGAGCAAGTAGGGGTAAAAGCTCCAGGAAGAGAAAAAAGAATAACACGCTTTCCTTTAAAGTAAGCATCGCTGTTAACTTCTTGCCACCGATAAGGATTGTCTCCAGCCATTGATTCATCGCGTACGCGTGTGTGGAATGTTACATTGGGAACTGTTTTTTTCATCATCATGATGCTCCTGTATTCTTTTACGAAAATTTTGTTTTAAAACAGCCTTCGTATTTAAAAAACATATGGCAAAAAGCGTTTTAAACAAAAGGGCTTCTTTAAAAACTCTTACTTCTAACGAGTGTGCAAATATTTCACACTTCCGTCAAGTAGAATTAATGGTCGACTTTGGATACTCTTCACCTTAAAATTATAGGAAATCATATAAAGGTATTGATATGACCATAAAGACAGTTTTAACCACGGCTTTTGAGGGGCAAAAACCGGGAACGTCTGGTTTGCGCAAAAAAGTGTCTGTTTTTCAACAACCCCATTATGTAGAAAACTTTATACAGTCTCTTTTTGATAACATTGGGCCTCTTGAAGGAAAAATGTTGATTCTTGGGGGAGATGGGCGCACTTTTAATCGTACTCTTCTTCAGATTGTGTTGAAGATGGCGGCGGCGCATGGTGTTTTTTGTGTTAAAATGGGAAGGGGCGGTATTCTTTCTACACCTGCTGTTTCGCATCTTATTCGTAAAACTCATGCCCATGGTGGACTTATTCTTTCTGCAAGCCATAATCCTGGTGGTCCAGAGGGAGATTGTGGTATCAAATACAATGTCTCCAATGGTGGACCGGCTCCTAATTCTTTATGTGATGCTATTTTTGCAACATCGCAACGTCTTTCCTTTTATAAAATTCTTGAAGCACCAGATATTGATTTAGATAGGCAAGGTACGGTCTTTATGGGAGCCATGCGGATTGATATTATCGATCCTGTCGCTGATTATGTTGCTTTGATGCAAGAGCTTTTTGATTTTGACTGTATTGCTAAGGCCGTTGCTCGAGGTCTTACTTTACGGTTTGATGCCATGCATGCGGTAACAGGGCCTTATGCTCATGAAATTTTTGAAAAATGCTTAGGATTTTCTGAAGGGACAGTGGTTAATGGTATTCCTTTGCCAGATTTTGGAGGCGGTCATCCAGATCCCAATTTGGTTTATGCCAAGGCTCTTTATGATTTATTGATGTCAGAGCAAGGACCAGATCTTGGCGCAGCCTCTGATGGTGATGGAGATCGTAACCTCATTATTGGTCGTGGGCAATTTGTCTCGCCTTCGGATTCTTTGGCTATTATGGCTGAACATGCACACCTTATTAAAGGATATCGAAAAGGTGTTGTGGGGATAGCGCGTTCTATGCCAACGGGGCGTGCTGCTGATTTAGTTGCGGAAAAACACGGATTAAACTTTTTTGAAACGCCAACGGGATGGAAGTTTTTTGGAACCCTTTTGGATGCGGGGAAAGTAACCTTTTGTGGTGAAGAAAGCTTTGGAACGGGCTCTCATCACATCCGCGAAAAAGATGGTTTATGGGCTGTCCTATTTTGGTTAAATCTTTTAGCGGTAACAGAAAAAACTGTCGCACAGATTGTTCAACAGCATTGGTCCACCTATGGGCGTTTTTACACGTTACGGCATGATTATGAAGAAGTCGAAGCAGATAAAGCTTTGGCATTACTAGAGTATTTGCGTGCGCACTTACCACATGCAGGAACTGAAATTGCTGGATTTTTCGTCAAAAAAGCAGATGATTTTACATATCATGATCCTGTTGATCAGAGCGTTAGCACGCGGCAAGGTATACGTATTTTTTTCGAGAATGGAGCACGGTTGGTGGTTCGTTTGTCGGGAACAGGGACGCTAGGTGCTACTTTACGACTTTATTTTGAACAGTATGAAAGTGATCCGCGCAAACACAATTTTAATCCGCAAGAAGTTCTCCAACCTTTGCAACAGGTGGCACTAAAACTGTTAAACATACAACAAGCATTGGGGCGAGATCGTCCTGATATTATCACCTAAGATCATTGGAATGTTTTTTTGTAAAGGTATGATGATTGATCACATGGATGTGATTTTAGGGGCGTGATTTTATGTGCCATAAGCCAGAGCTTAACTCTATTTTTAGGCGAGAATTGTTTTTTCCTCTCTTACATATCAATCGGATTCCTAAAACTGCCGGATTCTTAAAACTAAATGCTGTAGGAAATTATAATCGAGCATAATCGGAGCATTTATGTCCAATGGGTTTGCTCAATGGCTTGATAGAAATTTTTGTTTAATAGGGGAATGTTTCTCATACAAAACAAAATACGATCATTGTTGCACATTTCATATGTTTGTTTTAAAGAAGCTTCTCTCTCAAGACGCTAAAAACGCATCTTATGCGTGTTGCTTTGAAAGGGATAACCGGCCATCCATTGAGCAGCATCATTTTTACGCTTATGAGAGAGTAAGACGGCACCATCATTCACTTTGCCCGCTTTCAATGTTGGCTCTTATATTTGAGAGTGTTTAGTATTTTGGATAATCGTTTTACACGGATTTTCCTACTTGTAACATGCAAACAAAAGGCTTTGGTTGTTTCAATGTAAAAGGGGTTGAGAGAATCTCAGCTTATTTATCGGCTCTCATTCAATATACAAAACCATTAACTATGATCATAAATTAGTTTGTTCTCTAACATTATGAATGCTTTACTTAAATAAAAGGTCAAGTTGAGGCTATCATTTTCTTGTTTCTCAGTTTTTAGCTCTTTGGAAGCGTTTTTATTCAGAGATGTTCCTTTTCTAATTGTTTTTTATTCATTCGTTAATTGTATTGCTGATGTGTAAGAAAATGATTTTGATTAATTTATTAGAGAGAATGAAGTGAGTAAATTTTATGATATGCGGGGGCTCATTTAAGTTATATAATGATCAATCATTTTTATAAACTCATGTATGGTGTGTGATGATAGCATTCATGAACACAGTTGGCAGATGAGGATTGAAACAAAGGGAAATGTTTTTCTAAAATAATGGACAATAAGCACTTCTTGCTTTATGACCAGTCATAATGAATGATTTTTCTTTTAATAAGGGGAATTTATGACCCAATATCCCAAATGTCCTCGTTGTGATTGTCTTTATACTTATGAAGATGGTGAAAATTTTGTGTGTCCTGAATGCGCACATGAATGGCCGCAAAAAAACGATGATACGGTTCTTGTCAATACTGTTTATGATGCCAATGGTCAGATTTTAACAAACGGAGATACCGTTATGGTGATAAAAGATCTGAAAGTAAAAGGCGCTTCATCTGTTTTAAAAGGTGGTACTAAGGTAAAGAATATTCGCTTGGTGGATGGAGATCATAATATTGATTGCAAAATTCCAGGGATTGGTCAGATGAGTTTAAAGTCGGAGTTTGTGAAAAAAGTTTAAGCATTTGTCCTCTTGCAATTGTTTTTGGATTTCGTTGGTTTTCTATTTTTACATTCTTCTCTAATTGGGCATATTTTCCTCCAGTGGCTTCTTTTCTTGTTTCATAGATTACACCAATCAGATAGAAGCAATATGTTTTCCTTTATTGCAAAGCCATGTATCGCAGAGAAATAGCGACTCTGTCTTTTTCTTTTAATATGCGGTATGGGGGACTGGATGTTGACTCACAAGCAACAATAAAAGTATGCGCTTTATGAGAAGAACAATACCGTAAAGTAGACAAACTTATTCCTGCTGAATTGAAAAAATATTCTCATTTTTTGTATCAGATAATTTTTCAAACAACCATAATAGATCTGGCTTCAATGTATTTATTTTTTACAGGTAGTTATATTTTTGCGTCATGTTTATGGAAATGAGATTGAAAATGATAGGGGGGGAATTCTTGATTTTAAGAATGGAAAAAGGACGCTATGATCTTGATAAGGTCTTATTGCCATGCATTTTCCAGCTCTTAGTACTGCAACAGTCTCTTATAAAAGTGTACATAAGAGCTATTAAAAATAGTTTTTGTTATTATCCAGTTTGTGCTGTGTAAGCGGACGATTTTGATTGATTCAACATGGAACAGAATTGAAATAAGAAGAATGTCAGAATTCTCATTGCAAGTTGCAAAATGTGATCTTTGTCGAGTGGCTGAAACAACATATTGATTTATAATAATAAATTAGCGTTATTCATATTGAATTAGAACCCCGAATAACGTGGGATTCTCTCATTTCAAATCTGTTCCATGTTGAATCAATTAAAATCACTTGCTTGCACACCACAAGCGGGGCTGGCGTGTGGGTAAAAATGAGGAAAGAAAGGATTAAAATGACTCTTATGAATCGTCTTAATGAAAGAGCTGTCGCATCATTAGGGGCTGGCAGATATGATGATGGTGCCGGCTTGCTACAAGGAGTATTTTGCGTGATTTGTCGTTGGAAGCACTGAGAAAGATAGAGCAAATGAGCACTCTATCTTACAATGTTTTCTTTTTTGGTTTTTCTTTTTTTTAACGAGGTCGTGTTTTCCTCGTTAAAATTGCATGACAAGATTATAAAACAAAATAAATTTAAAGTGCACGCTCATGCGTTGTACTTCTGTGTACGTATAAATTGGTTTATTGAAACAACTTATGCTTCTTAAAAGGGCAGAAAGCTTTTTAAGGCATATGTGGAGGTGAAAGGTGAGTGAAGGTATCATTATTGGACAGATTTTTTTAACAGTACTCTATCTTTATGGCTGCATAGCTTACTTCTAAAATTTCAGGAATAAAATGACGTAAGATCTTTACATTCCATGTTTGAGCGCTGTTGAAGAGGGGCAATCGGTGTGGTTATTTTATCTATTGAGGTCAATATTTATTGTGGCATGGCTTCAACGCCTAAAACTTCAGGGATAAAATGACGTAAAAGGTTTTCAATACCATGTTTGAGAGTTGCCGTTGAAGAGGGACATCCAGCGCAGGAGCCCCGCATATTGAGATAAACAATACCATTTTCAAATCCGCGAAAAGTAATGTCTCCACCATCATTGGCAACCGCTGGGCGGATACGCGTTTCAAGCAGATCTTTAATGGTTAAGACAATATCAGCATCTTTTTCGTCATAAAATTCTTCGTTAAGGGCATGGGTTTGTGCTTGTGTTGTAGCGTTGGTGGTGATCACTGGCTCATTGGATAGAAAATGTTCCATGATTGTGCCTAAAATGACGGGCTTGAGATGTTGCCATTCCCCTTCTTTTTTGCTTACGGTGATAAAATCATAGCCTAAAAAAACACCATTGATATTGGGAATATTAAACAGTTTAGCCGCCAAAGGTGAGTTTTTAGCTGCTTCTTCAGGGTCACGAAATTCTAATACGCCCTCAGAAAGAACCACGCGTCCTGGCAAGAATTTAAGAGTTGCAGGGTTTGGGGTGGTTTCAGTTTGAATAAACATAGATTCTCCTTTTATAATGAAGGATTGGGAAGATCTTACATTGTAGAATATTATATTTTTTAGGCAATAGATCTAATATCTTCATCGGCAAGATTGCTAGGAATAACAATGACAGGGATTGAAAAAGCTGTTCCTTTATTCCCGATTAATTGAACAAGGGGTCCTGGTCCTTCTGTATGTCCACTGGCTGCTAAAACAATTAGTGCAATCCTTTTATCTTCGTCGATCAGTTTGGAAATCTCATCAATTTTTTTTCCTTCACGCACCACTATTTCTGTTTCAAGCGCATGGGTGGTGCGGACTTCACTGGCAATGTCTCCTAATATTTTATGAGCACTTTGCTTTGATTCTGTGCGCATAACGTTGTTTACACCCAGAAAATGTTGAAATTCTACACTATCAACGACACAAAGTAATACCAATGTTCTACTGGTGTTTTGGGCATGTTGTGCGGCAAACGCAACGGCACGCCGACACTCTGGTGTTTCATCGATAATGACTAAGTTTTTTTTCTTTGGTTCTTTTTTCGGATTTTTGGGTTTGGAAATCATGCACTTTCTCTATTTTGTACAAACGATTTTTTTGCTCTCTACAGTTTTTAGTTTTATTATTTTTATGTATCGTGCAAAAATCCAATAATTTCACGAATTTTTTTCATATTTTCTTCTGCGAGCATACTAGCACGTTTAGCGCCATCATGCAAAACAGAGTCGATATAATCACTTTCTTGATGAAGTCGACGTAATTCTTCTGTTATAGGGGCAAGCTTATGGACAACAAGGTCGGCTAGAGCTGTTTTAAAATGCGAAAATTGTTGACCAGAAAATTCTAAAAGAATCTTTTCTTTGCTAACTTTGGCAAAGGCAGCATAAATACCAAGCAGGTTGTCCACTTCTGGTCGTTCTTTTAAAGCGGTGAGGGTATCGGGAAGAGGAGCCGAATCCGTTTTGGCTTTGCGTATTTTTTTTGCGATAAGATCAGCATCATCGGTCAAATTAATGCGTGAAAAATCTGAAGGATCTGATTTTGACATTTTTTTCGTCCCATCGCGCAAAGACATAACGCGTGTGGCTGTTGTTCCAATAAGCGCCTCTGGGAGGGGAAAAAAGCCTTGTCTTTTTTCTTCATCTGTTTGCATAGAGATACCAAAATTTAATTCGGCAATACGCTGTGCATAGTCGTTGTTAAATTTTTGTGCAATATCGCGTGTGAGTTCAACATGCTGTTTTTGATCTTCGCCTACTGGAACATGCGTTGCACGATAGACTAAAATATCAGCGGCCATCAAAGTGGGATAGGCAAAAAGCCCTAGGGATGCTTTTTCGCGATCTTTTCCTGCTTTATCTTTAAATTGTGTCATGCGTTGAAGCCAGCCAATACGGGCAACACAATTAAAAATCCAGGCGAGTTCAGCATGTTGAAAAACACGTGATTGGTTAAAAATAATGTGTTTTTGAGGATCAATACCGGAGGCTAAAAAGGCTGCTGTCACTGTTTTGGTGGATTCGCGTAAAGTAAGGGGATCTGGGTTGACTGTGAGCGCATGCATATCCACAACACAATAGAGGCAGTGATGAGAGTTTTGCAGTTCAACCCAACGCTGAATGGCTCCAAGATAATTGCCAAGATGTAAATGACCACTCGGTTGTACGCCGGAAAAGACAAGTGGTGTGAAGGTATCCATAGGAGTGCTCTTTCTTCAATTAAGGTTATTCATTTTATTGTTTTTGACAAAGTATAGATATTATGAGCGTTTTTTCAAATTTTTAAGCGTGTGAAAAAAGGAACGGGTGTTGAATAAAAAATAGGCACTAAAATAGATCAAAAATATGCCAATCATGATCCCAGCTAAGGTGATCGCGCGCAAGAAAAATGATGCTTGTGAGGATAAAGGAAAAGACAAAAAAACACACACATTCAATCCGTAATAGAGGGCTAGTGCACTCAAAAGAGTTGCCATCATGAGACATAATATTCGCTTTATCAGTTGGAAGTCGTATTTCCAATAACCGCGTTTGATAAGGACACTCCACAGCAACAGGGTGTTGGCCCATCCAGAGGTAATTTCAGCAATAACAATGCCTCGTGCAGATAGAATAGGAAATAATGTTAAGGCGAGACTGATATTGATGAAAACGCAAATACCTGTAAAAATCATCGGTGTTTTGGTATCTTCATGGGCAAAAAAATTAGGAATAAAGACCTTAATAAGAACAAAAGCTGGAAGTCCTAATCCATAAAGTTCTAGTAATTGTGCAACATGGTGTGTTGATTGACTGGTAAATTGGCCTCGCTCAAAGAGCAAACTGACAATGGGAGTGGAGAGCAGCAAAAAAGCAATGGATGCTGGAAGTGTTAACAACAATGTTAATTCAATAGAGCGATTTTGTAAATGGTGGGTTTCTTTATGCTTTTTGCTCCGCAAAGCGCGTGTTAATTCTGGTAAAAGAACGGTTGCAACGGCAATGGCGATTACGCCTAAAGGCAATTGGTAAAGACGATCAGCGTACATCAAAGAAGAGACAGCACCCGATTGACTAGAAGCAATGTTGGTATTAATGAGCAAATTAATTTGTGTGATGCCACCCGTAATGGCTGCTGGGAATGCTAAAGTTAATAGCTTACGAACATTAGGACTTAAATGGGGCTGGCGGAAGGAAATTTTCATTCCACTTTGACGCAAAGCAAGGGCAATTAAGGTGAGTTGAAGAAGCCCTGCTGCTAATACACCCCAAGAGAGATTTAAGCCGATATGCCAAGCGTCAAGTTTATAGATCCAAGCATAGGCAAGCACACCAATCAGAATAATGTTTAAAAAGAGTGGGGCAATGGCGGCAATAAAATAGCGTCGCAGAGCATTAAGCATGCCCCCCATCATGGCAGCAAGCGACATGCAGGTTAAATAGGGAAACATGATTGCAGTAAAGTGAATGGTAGCGTTAAATTTTGTTGCATCTTCGGTAAAACCTGGGGCAATAATGGTTCGTACCAAAAAAGGCATACTCAGTTCCATCGCAATCGTTAACAGTAAGAGCAGCGAAAAGAGAACGCCAAAGACTTCTTCTGCAAATTTGCATGCTGTTTCGTGACCTTCTTCAGTGATTTTTTTTGCAAAAAGAGGAATGAAAGCAGCGTTAAAGGCACCTTCAGCAAAAAAACGACGAAATGTGTTGGGAAAACGAAAAGCAGCGTTAAAGGCATCAGAAACAGGACCTGTCCCTAGGGCTGCTGCCATAAGCATTTCGCGTACGAAGCCAAAAATACGGCTCATAAGGGTTCCGGAAGCAACTGTTGCAATTTTTTTAATCAATGTCATAAAGATATATCAACTTTGTTGTAAAAGAGAAGCGATGACAGGAGAAATAAACCGTTTTAAATCTTAAAAATCTGATCTCTATCCTAATCAAGGATACTTTTGGAAAGCGTTTTACGACGGTGTTTATCTCTCTGTCAACAATGGTGCTTGAAGACTTTTTTATGCTCCTTGTTTACTGTTGCATTAAAATTTTTATTGTTGCCATAAAATAATTAAAATTTCTTTTTCAAACTGAAATATGGGAGAAATATCATAACAGTTTTAAGGGACATATAAGGATATATAATGATAATTTCTCTTTATGTTTTGATGTCGTGAATAATGCAACCCAATACCTTACTGTTTTACGTGAGGGGCATGACCCTATTTAAAGAACGCAAATAAAATAAAAGCATGAAACAATGTGCAATTTCCATTATTTAAAAAACAGCGCTTTAGATGTTTTAAAAAGTCGTAAGGTTGAGCTAAAAGGTGATGGTAAAGCTGGTGATTGGTTTTCACTTTTACGGCTTTATGTTCTCTCCAAATTTGGCTGCCTTTTCGTTTTAGAGATTACATAAACAAAAGGATAGGAAGACGTGATCTTTCAACAGCATTTTGTCTGTTTTTAGCACGACAGGTAATGAAAGTGATTCATTATCATTTTTGAAAATGATTGATCCTTTTATTTTTCCTGTTTAGGTTTCTTTTCACAGTTGATGAGGATAACATCTGAGAAAATAAGATAAAATTGCTCTCTCATGGTTTCCATTCTCGTTGAGGTCGATTGATTTGCCGATGAAGGCAGGGGGGGGGTAAAGGCTATCATTTTCACCAGAGAGGGTAAAAAAGTTAAAGTTTATGAACCTTTCAG
>NZ_JBHINR010000019.1:15153-74499 GCF_042195105.1 Bartonella sp. CL436QHHD
GGTAAAGGCTATCATTTTCACCAGAGAGGGTAAAAAAGTTAAAGTTTATGAACCTTTCAGATATTCATTGCCATCGCTTTTGCGTGCTCTGTTTTGTGAGGTTGAATATTTTCTTGTCTTTTAGGACTCTGATTGACGTTTTCTGTCATTTTTTGCACTTTAATTGATTCTTTATCGAGAGTGTTGGAACATTTTTTTTCATTATTTTTCTTTATAGATTGATGCTGGATAGATTGATACTGGTTTGGTGCTAAGCGCTCATCGAATTTATGGTTATAAAAATACATGGGTTGTATATGCTGTTCTATCTCTTTTATCTGCTTGATTATTTCCATAATCTCTTTTGCTTTAACGGTTGATGTACCAAGACTCTTCGCAAGTTTTTCAGGATTATTTTCCTTTATAGCTTCATGCTCGCTTGAGGATAAGCGCTCATTGATTTTTTTGATATAAGTCCTTATCTCCCCCCTTAATTCAGGAGAGTTTGATAAAGTTTCTTGCTGTTGTGCTTTTGACAAGGAAAAGAGATTTTTCATCCAAGCCTCAGGAATTTTTACCGACTGTTCACACCGCCTTTGTTTTACATGATGGGTATGGAGAATGTCTCTTTCTGTTTGTTTAAAAATATTGATATAACGATCAATGGCTCTACAGAGGGGCAAAATATTTGCTTCAGCATGGGCACGCGCGTTGTTTTTTATGCCAAATACATTGCTACCAGAAAGCTTAGAAATAGATTGGGGAGAGGTGGTAATTTGATAGGTGAGCTGTTCTCCTTCAGTATGATTTTCATGGATCATCTCAATTCTTTCCTGCAAAATATGACGATTGCCATAAATGATTTGACACAAAGTTTCGATTTCTTTTCTTCTTGCTTGAATGGATGCGTTGTTTTTTATCCTTGTGGCAATTTCATTGTTGGTAAGGGGGGCTATTGTTTCTGCGGGGATAAGCACTTCTTGCTGGTTTTGAACTTTTGGTGCTGTAAAGGAGAGGGCGTCACCGATTTTTAATGTCTGTATTTGATCTGGGGTGAGATCTTTTTTATTTCCCAAGATGAAAATCCCGTTGGCATCAAGCATGAAGCCATTGGGTCCACTGCCTCTGTAGAAGCCTTTATAGGTATGACCTTCTTTTGCTGTTATAATAAGATGATTATGAAGACTCTCAAATCCGATATGTTTCATATTGTCCATGAATTCTTTTAAAATAAGTATTTTTTCTGGATTTGAGATATCTTCAAGCAGATGCTTCATCTCTTCCTTATCGTTATGTTTTAGCGATGCAATGCTGGCAAGATTCATGCGTTTTTCTGTTACAAGAGAAAAGTCGAGTGTGTGGCCAGCAACTTGCCCAAGTTTTTCAAAAAACATTCGTTGTGTGCGTCCATTACCTTCTCTGAAGGGATGCGTATAGTTGAGCTGTATCAACATTTCAGTGACATGTTCAATAAATGTTTCGCGGGTTAAGCCTTTTAAACTATTCGTTTCAGCAAGTATTTTATCTAAATTTTCTAGTCCCTCTTGTATCTGTTTTGCTGAGGCAAAAGAAATCCCAGCTTTTTTCATCATTGGCATATAAGCAACGGTACCATCTTCAAATGTAAATGGTTTTTCGCGTGTTTGTCCGGCCCATTCAAAAGTATTTTTAAATAGGGTGTGATGAATATATTGGAGATATGTGGAAGTTAGTTTTTGCGGTGGCGCTTCTTGGCGTAGATGAATGATTGCTTTTGTTGTATCATGGGCACATTGCACTTTTAATTTTTTATAGTCGTTTATTCCATATTTATTTTTTAAGGTGATACTATTAGGGCAAAAGAAATTACGGTACATTGTCTTATTTTCTTCGGTTTGAGGCGATGAGGATAATTTCTCCTGTAAGGTGAGAGGGACGGTGTCCGTTTTTTTTGTACCAGTGTCCCAGTATGCCATTGCTTTTTTTGGGGGCTGTTTCATTCTTTCTTGATGATCAGAGCGTTTTTCCTTTGTCATTTGGACAGATATTGGATTATTTGTCGCTGTATTGCTGGTCTGTAAAATGTTTTTTTGGAAATCTTTTTGCATTTGCCTCATAGAGGAAGCAGATTGAGCAATTGGTTTGGTCATTTGTTCTTGTTCTTGCAAATTTTCGGGCATAACTTCAATGCTGTCATGTAAAGCATGAGGGGCACTCCATGGTGAAAAATGGGCTTTTTCTTTTTTCTTTGTTTGAATGGATGCGTTGTCTTTGCTCTTTTCAGTTATTTCATCGTTTGTGAGAACGGCTCTTTTTTTTCTGGAAGCAATGTTTTTTTCTGGGTTTTGAGTTTTGGGCGCTGTAAAGGAGAGGGCGTCACCGATTTTTAATGTCTGTATTTGCTCTGGGGTGAGATCTTTTTTATTTCCTAAGATGAAAGTCCCGTTGGCATCAAGCATGAAGCCATTGGGTCCACTGCCTCTGTAGGTACCATGATAGGTTTCTCCTTCTTTTGCGACGACAGTGAGATAATAATTTTTTTCATCCAATCCAAGCTCTCTCATAGAGTTGGTAAATTCTTGTAAAATGAGCAATTTTTCTGGATTTGAGATATCCTCAAGCAGATGCTTCATAGGCTCTGGATCGCCATGTTCCATGGCAGCGGCGCGGACAAAGTCTTTACGTTTTTTGCTCACAAGAGAAAAGTCTAGCTCATGTCCTGCTGCTTGAGCGAGTTTTTCAACAAACAGTCTCTTTGTGCGCCTATTGCCCTCTCTGAAAGGATGCAAGTGGTGCAAATCTATCATTATTCCAGCGGCTTGTTCAACGAATTCTTCGCGCGTTAAGCCTTGTAAATTATTCTTTTCAGAAAGCGTTTTATCTAACTTTTCTAGTCCCTTCTGTATTTTTCTGCCAATCGCAAAAGGTTTTGTAAATTCTTTTCTTTTCAAAATGGGCATAGAAGCAACAGTACCATCTTCAAATGTAAAAGGCTCTTCGCGTGTTTGTCCGGCCCATTCAAATGCACGGGAAAAGAGGCGTTGATGAAGGTATTTTAGATAAGAGGCATTAAACTGCTCTGGTAGAGGTTCTTGATGCAGTTTTATCATTTCTTTTTTTACATCATTAGAACAGCATTCTTTTAATATTTCTTTATCTTTGATGCGGTATTTATTTTTAAGCACTTTGCTATTGGGGTAGAAAAAATTTTGCGCTTCTTCATTGATTTGCTTTGAAATGGCTGCATTAATTACAGAGTGTTGTTCTTGCAATTCTTCCTGTGTAGAGGAGGCACAATGTTCTGTGTTTTCTTTCATGCATATTTCCTTTCAAATGGTAACATTATTTTTTGAAATCTTCTTTGTTTACATTTTTTGCCTTATGTTATTTTCATAGCGTTTTCTTCAAAGAAGAATGCCTATTTGAATGATTGAAAAAATTGACCTTATTCGCATGGAACAAAGTTAAAGTTTATAATTTTGAAGTATTATCGTGAAATTTTATCAATGAATTCTGTAAAATAATGGGGTGTCTTATTCAAAGTTTTCTGTATTTCACACACCGTCTTTGATGCAATCTTGGCAAGATAATTGCACCAAAGTTTTGGATAAAAAGCCAACAATTGTGAGATTTATCACGACAAAGCCATTGCTTTTGATGTTTCGGCTCTGCGCGGTCGAACTTGCGGCTGGTCTTCTTGTCTAGAAGTTTCTGTAACCTCTTTATGCCGCTTTGCTGTTGAGCGTTCAGGCAGCTTCAGGGGCTGCGATAAGCTTTGCTGCTTTTGTAATTTTTTATCGAGATCGGTAGGTGGTTGATAACGTTTTTGTTGTTCTGCCTGATGGTTTTGCACAATGGTTTCTCTTAACTGTTTTATTGTATCAGCATAGTCCTTAATGGCGGTACAAAGGGTAGGGATATTTTCTTCAGCGGCTTTGCGTGCTCCGTTTTTTATGCCAAGGGTTTTTCTACCAGCAAGTGGAGCAAAAGATGTAGAATCCTTTTTAATTTGAAATACAAGCTCTTCTCCCATCTCTGGAATTTTGTGCATATCTTCCATTCTATATTGTAAAATAAATGGATCATCATAAACAATTTGGCACCAATATTGGATCTCTCTTTGACCATATTGAACCGATGGATCTTGTTGAACTCTGCGGGCAATTTCCTGATTTGAGAGAGGCTTTATTTTCTTTTCTGAATTGAGCGAATTTTGTAAATGTTGATTTATTGGCTCTTTCTCTTGTGCTTGTCGCTGATGTTGTTGTTCCGTGTGAAAACCTTGTGAAATATTTTCACTTTTTGTATATTTTGAAGTATACATATAACCGTTAATAGCAGCACATAGGGTAGGAAGAGTTTCTTCAGCTTGTTTGCGCGCGTTATTTTTTATGCCGAGAACTTTTCTACCAGCAAGCTTAGAAATAGACTTAGGCTGTTCTGTAATATCCCATAAGAGCTGTTCTCCCATATTGGGGTTTTCTTTGATTGCTTCTATTCTTTCTTCTAAAATAAGCCTGTTGCCATAAACCTTTTCGCACAAAAATCGTATTTCTTCTTGATATGCTACGAGTAACAGCTCTCTTTCCATTGTATTAATAGATGATTTTTGTCCGTGAGACGGTTTTGGTTGTTCAATTGCTGTGTGTGGAGAGGCAGGTTTTGGGACGATAGTATCGCTTTGTTTTCTGTTTCCCATACGGTGCGGTTTTCTTGAAGGAGGGACGGCATATGTTCCACTGTCTTGTGATGATGAACTGCTTTGCTGTCTGACTTTCATATGTGATGGTGTTTTGGGTCTAACACTTGGGTCGTATGTTTCAGGATTTTGGATTTTTGTACCGTTTTGCACTCTGTCTCTCATGCGTGGCGATGTTTGCGAAGTAGGCGTTGCATAGAGGTGTTCTCTCTCTTGAACCGTTGTTTTGTTTTGTTCTCTATCTTTTGCACGTGGTGGTCTTTGTGGAGCTGCTTTTGTGTGCGGAGAGGAGTTTTCTTGGATTTGTGAGCTGGGGATTTTTGTGCCGGTTTGTGCTTTTTCCCTCATGCGTGGGGGTGTTTGCGAAGTAGGCGTTGCATAGAGGAGTTCTCTCTCTTGAGCTGTTGTTTTGTTTTGTTCTCTATCTTTTGCACGTGGTGGTCTTTGTGGAGGCGTTTTTGTGTGCGGAGAGGAGCGTTCTTGGATTTGTGAGCTGGGTTGTAGATTTTCTTTTGTGCGTGGGGGTTTGGGCGGAGCTACTTTTGTTTGTAGAGGAGGTATCTCTTGGGTTTTGGTGCTGGGGATTTTAGCGCTGGAGGGCATTGTGCTGGTTTGAGTGTTTGCTCTCATGCGGGGGGGGGGCGGTGGCGCAACCTTTGGGTGGGGGGATAAATTTTCTGGGCGTTTTTCTACAGTTGGTTTTGGCAAATTTTGAGAAACTTGGGAAGGAGGGGTTCTGGTGGGGGATTGTTCAGCCGGTTGTTGAAATTTTTCCATCATTTCGGTGATAAAAGGGGAGGGATTTCTTTTTTTCATGCATGTTCCTTTCAAACTCTTCCAATATTGTTTTTAAATACTATTTAAAAACGTACGTTGGTTTTTATTCTGTTTTATGCTTTTTTACTCGGTCTTTACGAGAGCAGATATGAAACTGAATGGTTTCACAAGATGGGGCTTTCTTGGCGCAAACACCCCTGTTCTGTGTTGCGCCAAGATGTTAGATTTAATGTGAAAACTTATGTCCTGTTTAGCTGGCAAAAGCCATCGCTTTTGGGGCGGTAGTTTTGCGAGGACGAATATCTGTTTCTCTTTGTTGCGTAGAGGTTGTTGCTTCTTCATGCGTTACTATTGAAGGCTCGGGGCGTTGAGCAGACTGTAAGACGCTTTGTTGTTGATGCAAGTTTTGCGATCTCTCAGAAGATGCTTCATTGTGTTCTTGTTTTGTCTGCTGAGTTTTTGAAAAGCTCTCTCTTACTTGTGCTACAGCTGTTGCATAATTGTCAGTGGCGTCAATGAGGTGAGAAAGACCAGCTTCAGCATGCCTGCGTGCTTGATTTTTAAAGCCACAAAAGTTACGACCAGCGTACTTGTGAAAAGATTGAGGATTTCCGACAAGTTGCTGTGCGAGTGCTTCTATTGTTTCAGGGTTTTGGAAAAGTGTTTCCACTTGTGATTGCAAAATGTTTTTGTTGCCAAAAACAACACCGCACCAATATTGGATTTGGGCATGGTGTCTTTTGACTTTTGAATGTTGGTGAATTTGGGTAGAAATTTCTACTTCTGAAAGCGTTGCTTTTTCACGTTGATCTGGTTTTTGTAGAAGTTTAGCGACGGCTTCCTTCCCCATAAAGCGTTCATAGTTTTTGAGTTCTTGCTCTGGAGATTGTAAGAGGTTCTCTCTTGCCTGTTTTACAGCTTCTGTATAACAATCAATGGTGATACTGAGAGTGGAATAACTCTCTTCCGCTTGTCTACGCACTCGATTTTTAAAGCCCAACATGCTGGTGCCTGGAAGTTTAGCAATACTTTCAGGATAGGCTGCCATGCGCCATGAGAGCTCTTCTCCAGCAGCTGGATTTCTTTGAATTTCTTGCATTTTTTCTTGCAAAATGTTTGGGTTGCCATAAGCACTTGCGGATAAACGTTGGATTTCTTCTTGATAGGTTCGAACCAATGAATGGTGTGGAAGCAATTGAATGATTTCTTCCTCTGAGAGAACTCTTGTTGTCCTTTGGGAAACTTGTGAAGGAATTGTTGCGTGTGTCGTTTCAGTTTTTTGCGGTCTTTTGGTCGAGCTGCCTCTTGTTAACGAAGCTGTTGGATTTGTTGATGTATATACAGTTTCTTCGTTTAAAAGAGATTGTCTTTCCTCATCTTCTTCCGGTATGGATGACAGTCTTTTGCTTTTTGAAGGCGTTTCTTTAGGAAGGGGGGCTGCGCCTGAGACCTCTGCCGCTGCTTGTTCATAGAGCTTTATAAGTTCTTGTATTGAAGAGGATGGAAAAGGATGAGGGTGGTTTTTTTTCATGCATGTTTCCTTTCAAAAATTGTTTTAGAAAACCTCTTTGGTGCATTTTTGCCTTTTATGCTTGGATCGCTTTGAGACAAAAGAAATATCGAGCTGAATGAGTTTCCAAAGATCTGCGCTATTTGCAATCAGCTTAATGGACATTTGTGTCTTTTATACAGTTTTTTTGTGAAATATTATCAATAAGTTATCAATAGTTGTCGTGAATTACAGGCGCCATTTTTAGGACTATCTTTTGTAACATTCTAAAACAATTCTTGGCGCAATCGCGATGAAACGATTTGCGCCAAGAAACTCACTGAAAAAAAATTACATGAAAAACAAAAACTATCTGTTTTTACGTCTATGCCTCCTTACATGGCATAAGAAAATCCTTTTTCTCCATGTCTTTGTCGTTGAGGGCTGTGCTCTAGACTATTGTGTTCTTGTCCTCTTGTGTGATGATGATGACGATGATGGTGTCTCTCAACTTGCTGAGAATTTTCTTGACGGCGTCTTTGTTCCGCTAGAGGGGTGTGCAATAGCTGTTCCGTTGCATTTTCTACAGCTTTCGTATAACCATCAATGGCATCAACGAGCAGTTTAAAACCGTCTTCAGCTGCTTTGCGTGCTTGATTTTTTAAGCCAAGTGTGGAGCGTCCAGCAAGCCTGTGCATAGATTCAGGATTTTCAGCAAGTTGATTTGAAAGCTCTTTTCCTTTAGTGGGATCTTTAAGTATGTCTTGCAAGTGCTGTTGGAAAAGCGTGTCACTGTTATAAACAGTTGTACCCCAATGCACGACCTCTTGTGCATATGCTTGAACTTGTGGACTTTTTAAAAGCATGACACTTATTTGATCAGCTGTGAGGGAAGATGAAGGTCTTCCTCTTTGTTGTGGAGCAACCTTTGTATAGTCGGTTTCAGATTCTGGTTGCCTTTGATTATGGTGTCTCCCTTTGGAAGGAGAAATACTGCTAACAGTTGCGTATGTAACTTCTTCTTCGCGTTTTGGGGGAGCAACCTCTGTGTAATCGGTTTCAGAACTTTCTCTTCCCCGATCATGATGTCTCCCTCTTGAAGGAGAAACACTGCTAACAGTTGCGTATGTAACTTCCTCTTCTGGGGTTGGACCGCGCTGGTTTCCTCTGGTTGGTTTCTTAACTTGTGCATAGAGGGCTTCTGGATTTGCAGAAGGATGTGGATGATGTTTTTTCATACATATTTCCTTTCAATATTTTTAGAAAACCTCTTTGGTGCATTCCCCACTTTTAGTTTTGATAACTTTTATATAAAGGAAGATATCCAACCGAATGACCGCCAAAGATTCTGCGCTATTCAATATTGATATGTAATGAACATTTATGTCTTTTATACAGTTTTTTTATGAAATTTTATCAATAAGTTACAATAAATTACAGGATCCACTTTTAGAACTATTTTTTGTAACATTCTAAAACAACTCTTGGCGCAATCGCTATGAAATGATTTGCGCCAAGAGATTCTATGAAAAAAAGATTAAATGAAAAACAAAAACTATCTGTTTTTACGTTTATGTCCACTTACATGGCAAAAGCCATTCCTTTTTCTCCATGTCTTTGTCTTTGTGGGCTGTGCTCTGGACTATTTTGTTCTTGTCCTCTTGCATGACGATGATGATGGTGGTGGTGGTGTCTGTGTTCTGCTTCTCTTTCTGGACTTTCTTGTCTTTGACCTCTTTCTCTTTCATGCTCCCGTGTAAACTGTTTATGGAGCTTTTGTGCCGTATGTATATGCCTCTCAAGAGCTGAGCAAAGGGGAGAAAAACCATCTTCAGCTTCTCTGCGGCTTGGAGACTTTACACCAAGTATTTTGCTCCCCGCAAGCTTGCCAGGACCTTCAGGATGTTCGGCAAGCTCCCATAAGATTTGCTCTGCACTTTGAGGGTTGTCAAGAATTTTAGCAAGGTGGTTATTCAAAGCATGTTCGTTACCATAAACAACTCTGCACCACTCTTGCGTTTCTCTTATACCATATTGAAAGTCTACGTTTTTTAAAAGCTTTGTTGTAATCACATCTTTTTGGGTTCTGGGAGGGGGTGTTGCTCCTCTGCCAACACCTTGGTAGATAGGATTTTCTAGTTGTTCAGACTCTTGCCCGCCTTCAGCCCCCATGCCAACCGTTGTATAGACAGATTCGAGTGGTCTTTGGGGAGAGGGCTCACCACGTTCATCAAAGTTAAGCTCTGCATAGAGATGTTCTTCTGATTTTGAGGAACGTTGCAAATCCTGAGTGCTTCTCCTCGATGTATCGTAGAGGGGATTTATTAGCTGTTCGGATTCTGTCTCACCCGTTGCCAGATTAACGACGGCATAGGGATCTGTGAGCTTTTGGGCACGCCGCCCATCACTTGGTCTTCCACCAAGTCTGTCATAGGGATTTCCTAGTGGCTGTTGGGGAGCATAGATCGTTTCTGCTGGTTGTTGAAGTGTGTATTGTTGTTGGTTGCGCTGTTCTTTGGGTGGTTTATTAACCTTTGCGTAGAGGTCTTCTACATTAGGAGATCCTAGGTTTTGTTGGTCAAGTGGCTTTTTGGGAGCAAAGACCGTTTCTGGTGGTTGTTGAAGTGTGTATTGTTGGTGGTTTCGCTGTTCTTTGGGTGGTTTATTAACCTTTGCGTAGAGGTCTTCTACATTAGGAGATCCTAGGTTTTGTTGGTCAAGTGGCTTTTTGGGAGCAAAGACCGTTTCTGGTGGTTGTTGAAGTGTGTATTGTTGGTGGTTTCGCTGTTCTTTGGGTGGTTTATTAACCTTTGCGTAGAGGTCTTCTACATTAGGAGATCCTAGGTTTTGTTGGTCAAGTGGCTTTTTGGGAGCAAAGACCGTTTCTGGTGGTTGTTGAAGTGTGTATTGTTGGTGGTTTCGCTGTTCTTTGGGTGGTTTATTAACCTTTGCGTAGAGGTCTTCTACATTAGGAGATCCTAGGTTTTGTTGGTCAAGTGGCTTTTTGGGAGCAAAGACCGTTTCTGGTGGTTGTTGAAGTGTATAGTGTTGTGGGTTGCGCTGTTCTTTGGGTGGTTTATTAACCTTGGCATAGAGGGGGTCTTGGCTCTGGGGTTGTGGGTTCTGGGGGGCTGGTTGTGGGTGACTTTTTTTCATGGCTGTTTCCTTTCAATATTTTTAGAAAACCTCTTTGGCGCATTCCTCACTTTTTTGATAACAACTTTAGGATAAGGTAAGATATCAAATTAAATGACCTCCAAAGATTTCGCGCTATTCATATTGATATATAGTGGACATTTATGTCTTTTATACAGTTTTTTTATGAAATATTATCAATAAGTTACATCAAATTAAAGGATTCATTTTTAGGACTATTTTTTGTACCATTTTAAAACAATTGGTGAGCGTAATGGAGATAAAATGATTGGCGCTAAGAGTTAGTTGGAAGGCAAAAGTTCACGCGTTTTTAGCCGGTAAGAGCAAGCGATGAAGAGCGACTAACTTTCAAGCTGCGGGCTTGACATTGTGCTTCTTGGGTGTTCTTTACAGTATTCGCAATTTCTTTTGCTTTGCTTTCCGATGTCCCAAGGAGGCACGCTAGTCTGGTATGATCTTTTTCTTGTATGGCTTTACGCTCTTCTGAGGATAGACGATTGTGTAGTTGGCGCGAAAAGTGATGGAGTTCTTGTCGTAGTGTTGGAGAATGCAATAAAGCTTCCTTTTGTTGTTCTCTTGGTAAGGCAAAAAGGTTTTGTAAATTTTTTCCAGGTGTTTCGACAGTGTGACTCAGGCGATTTTGTTCTCTTTGATGTTGCTCTAAAATTTCTTCTTTTGTTTGTTGTGTTATTGTGGCATAATTTTTAAGGGCTTGGCTGAGTTGTGGAGCAGTTTGTTCCGCCAGTCTGCGATTTGGGCTTTTCATGTCAAGTATTTTTCTCCCTGCAAGTTTAGAAATTGATTGAGGGTTTTGTAAAATTTCATCAGCAAATTGATTTCCTAAGCTTGGATCAGCCGTTAAGATATCTATTTTTGTATTTAAGGCGTGGATTTTACCATAAACAGTCTTTGATAAATTTTTGATTTCTTTTCGGCATGCTTCAACATAAGCGTCATTTGAAATCTTTGTGAATAACTCTTCATGGGTGAGAGATTCTAATGTTTCTTTTGGGATCAATATTTCTTTTACATTTTGAACGTTGGTTTTTTGAAAGCAGAGGCGAGTACCGTTTTGTAATGTTTTGACGAGTTCTGGGGGGAGATCATCTTTGTGGCCGACTACGAAAGCACCCTCTACTTCCATGACAAAACCTTCTGCTGAAAAACCTCTAAACACGCCTTCGTAGGTTACATCTTCTTTTGTTGCAACAACAACACGATTGTTAATTTCATCCAGTCCCGCGTTTCTCATTTGGGAGATGAATTCTTTTAAAACAAGGGATTTTTGCGGATGTGTGATATCTTCAAAAAGATCTTTCATCGGTTGGGGATTGCCATATTGCACGGCTTCAATACAAGCTGCTGTCATGCGTCCTTTTGTGATGAAAGAAAAGTCAATGGTATGTCCTGCGGCTTGTCCAAGTTTTTCCATAAACATTCGATTGACGCGCCCATTCCCTTTTCTGAAAGGATGTGCGTGCTCGAGCGCCATAAAAACTTCTGCGGCATTTTCAGCAAATTCTTGGCGCGATAAACCTTTTAAATTGTTCTTCTCATTAAGTGTTTTTGCGAGTTGTTTTAGTTCTTTTTGAATCTGCGGTCCGATAGCAAAAGGAACTTCATAACCTTTGGGACGCATCGCCGGCATATGGGCAGTGGTGCCGTCTTCAAATGTAAAGGATGTATCGCGGGTTTTTCCAGCCCATTCAAAAGTTTTGTGGAAGAGGCTCCAGTGGATTAGTTTTAGATAGGAAGCATCAAATTTTTGTGGAAGTGGTTCGTGGCGAAAATTGACGGCTTCTCTGGCGGCATCATGAGCACAGCGTTCATACAGTTTTTTGGGGTCTTTTATGCCATATTTATTTTTGAGTGTTGGGGTACCTTTATATAGATAATTTTGCTCTAACATATAATCTCTCCTAAGTAGGTAGGGTGGTGGTTGATGAGCGTCTTAAACGCTGCATGTGAAAAATTCCCCTTCGCGTATTCTTTTGAGATTTTGGTAGTTATGAGAGGAAGCACTTTTCCCTCCAGTGTATGGATAGTTGTAGCAATCGTTTTGTGATGCTTTTGAAAGGTTTTTGGTGTAAGAGGTGCAAAATGTTCTGTTATGATTGTTTTCATGCCTATTTTCTTTTTTCATTTATTTTTGAAAAGTTTTTCTGATGGTTCCTTTGTTTATTACCTTGTGCTGTAAAATACTGGTATTGAGGGCCTTGATATGAATCCCATGAGTAGTTAGAAAATGAATTTTCTACAAATTGACTTTGGGTAAAATCTTCGTTCTTTGAGGTGTAAGGAAGAGGTCAAAAAGAAAAATGTTGCTTAAAATTGTTGTTTTTTTCCTTTAACAAAGTTGTTTGCAAGAGCGCTTTGATGAGGGGCGTGGATATGGCGGGTGCGATCGCTCTTGGTTAGCGGATGGTGCTGGTACTTTTCATACACAGTACTCAGATTGGTGAATCTATGGGTAAAAGCAGTTATCAAGAATTTTTCTCCATTATGTTTTTCTTACTGCTCCATATGAATATCTTGCCATACGAACATCTTGTTTGTGTATTTTTGCAACAAAATGTTTTTTATTTTGTATTGTTGCTCTTATTGTATTGCGCTGTTCTAAGATCCATAAGAGAGAAAACTCTTTCTTTGGTTGGGAGAAAAGCCTTTTTCAGCGCTTTATCATTAAAATAGAACACTTTATGATATCGTAAAGGGGGAAAAGCTTGTATAAGAATGATTTATTCATTTTGGTGTATATCTTAAATGTTTTTTGCGAAAAAATCGATGTTCTTGAGTATGGGTGTTTTGAGAGTTCTTGTCTCAAAGATCAATCTTTTGTTTTTCTTAAGTCTTGATATTGGTGATTAGCGTTGTGAAATGTTTTTGGTTGTTTGTAGGGGATAAATTATACACAAAAAGCTTTGTAGGAATGTATTTGCAGACTTTCCCAAGTGGAGATGTTGGTTTAGTTATAGGTGATTTGAGGGGGTGGTATTTTTATAAAGATGATGGGCGTTGGTAAAACGATACACAAAATACAAAAAGGAAAAAACACGGATTTTTTTATCATGTTTTCCTTATATGTGTGAGGAAGCGTTCAAAAACTTTTTGTTAACGGGTTTTTAAAAAATAGAAATCTATGTTGTTTTTGTGGTTGTTCTTTTCATAGTCAAGATCTCATAATAGGAGGTTAGTTTTTCTTTTGTGGGGCAAAGCGGTTTTTTGCAGCTGCGGCTAACATTTCTTTTCTTCTGAAATAAATGGCGCGACCACATCGCAAAGGGGGGTGTCCTTGCATAAGAATAATTTGTTCATCTTGACGCATTTCTTGAATAACTTCATGGGGTAAAATCAGGGCTCTTTGTTGGTAATTGACGTTGTATGAACTCTTTCCTAAGGATAAGCCTCTTGATTTGCTTGTTCCGGTGACTTCAACGGTCATTTGGCCACAGCGTTCTGAAATGTCTTTGGCTGTTTGGAGGTCTTTAATGGCAGCATAGCTGACAAAAGAGCAGCTTTCAAACCATGAGCGTGCTCCGGCTTCTCCAAAGTGATTGACCAACTGACCAGAGGATTGATAAAAAAGCATTAAGGATGTACCGTATTTACGTCCACGATCGCGTGCTTCTTCTAAAATATTCATATAGCCTAGAAGATCAACTTCATCTAAGACAAATAAAACACGCTTTTTATAGTTACCGTCTGCTGTAACCATGGCATTGAGAAAGGCGCCAATAATTACACGTCCAATAGCTGGATAACTGTTTAAAATGCTTGCGGGGAGATTGAGAAAAACATCTGTATTGCCATTTGCAATATCTGAGGAAAAAAAATCATCTCCGCAGACAAGATCTGCGTAATTGGACAAAGAAAGCCATTGGGTATCTTTTGAGGCGGTTGTATAGACTCCTGAAAAGGTTTGTTCTGCCATTTCTGTAAAAATACCAACCATTTCACGAATAAAAGGAGAAGGTGTTGTTTCTTGAATCATGCGTAATTGATTAACAACAGCTGTTTCTGATTGAGAGAGAATGCCACGCAATGTTTTTAAATTGCGTTCGCTGTCTTCATATTCATCAGAAAATACAACGTGAGCAAGAAGAGCTGTTAATAAATTATGGGCTTGTGTCGAGAAATATTCTGCTGAAGAATTGTCTGATTTTTTATCTGTAAGGAGCAACTTGGAAAAGCTTACAATATTCGCTTCGCGTTGTGTGCGTGGTACGCTGTCGTCTAAAAGCCAATCGATGACATTAAAATTTTTTGTTAAAAATGAATTGGGATCGAGAACAATGACATTTCTATTCCCCATCTTTTGACGCGCAAATTTGACCATTGGGGCAACTTCTGTTGAAGGATCAAGACAAACAATAGACCCTGGATAGGTTAAACACGTAGGAACTACTGTACTTGTGGTTTTATAGCCACCAGAACCAGCAAAAAAGATCATATGAGTTGAACCAAAATCAAGATTAAAGGTTAGCAAAGGGGCTGTTCCACCCTTTCCCCATGTTGTTTTATTGCCAGGCGCAAAGGGAATTTTGCACACATTATCTTGATCAACACGGTATCTTTCACCCACAACAATTTGCCCATTGGCAGGAAAGATTTTTGCTGCCTCTCTTAAATTCATCCAAGAGGCCTCACCAAAAACACCTTTTTTTGCACGCTTGACCTTATTTTTAGGTGGAGAGGTTGTTATGAATTGAATGATGGAAAGAAAACCACCAATTATGATGCCAAAGACAACCATGGGGTCCATGAATTGAAGCGCATAGCTCCACGTTATTCCTTGTTGGCCAACATAGGGACTTAAACGTTTTATTTCACCACCAATATAGTAAAGAGCGGTTGTTCCAAAAAAAACAACGGAGACAAAAGTGATTGTTTTACGTAAGTGCAGTTTTTGCGACAGACTATACAACAATGAAACAGCAGCCGTTAGTGCTAAGACTAATAAAGGCTCAGAACGAAGAGTCCAATAAATTTGATCGCTCTTTAGTCCATTTGTTATTAACAGTAAAAAATGAGGGACAAGGAATATCGTTAAAGCACCTAAAGCGATTGGTGTTAAAATAAGTACCATTTGTGTTTTGGTATATTTCATTGTATTTTACTCTCAATTCTATCAGAATATGTTGCGAAATGCTCTTTTTCAGGTACGTGATATTAACTCTCATCTCTTTTTGCAAAGGTGCAGATAACGCCAAACAGTTTTCGTTTATGAGCCTTTCTCATCAAGGAGGAAGGTTTTATCCATTCTTAGCAGGCCATAGCGAATGCTTTGGAATGGCGCATTGTGCATATTTGTGCTTGCTGATGTACTTCTTTGGTTTGCTTAATAATTTGTGTAATTTGTTTGGCTTTATTTTCTGATACACCAATGCTTTGAGCCAGTGTTTCATAATCATTATTTTGAACTGCTTTATGTTCATTTGGTGAAAGACGGGTGTTGATCTTTTTTACAAAGTTGCTGAGCTCTTTTTGACATAAAGAATTTTTTGCTAAAGCTTCTTGCTGTAATTCTTTTGGCAAGGCGAGGAGATCTTGCAAGCTTTGACTTGGCATTTCTATTGTTTTTGCAAGGCGACTTTGTTCTGTTGCATGTTCTTGCGTGATTTCCTTTTCAGCATATTTTACAGCATACGCGAAATTTGCAACGGCAGTACAGAGCATACCAATATGATTTTTAGCGTTTGCACGTGCCTGATTTTGTAGTCCATATAAACTGAAACCTGCAAGACGAGAAACAGAGCTCGGTGCCCTTTCAATCTTGTTGGCGAGCTGTTGGCCTAAGCTTGGATTTTTGATGATTTCTACCATCTGTTTGTCTAATGTTTTTGTATTACCATAAACAATTTTTGACAGTTTCTGGACCTGTTTTAGGCTTACGTGGACACAGGCATCTTCTGCAACCATTTGGGCCGTTTCATTTTTTGTCAAAGGGGCTAATTTCTCTTCTGGAATGAGAATGCTTTCAAGCTCTTTTGTTTCGGGAACGGTAAAGGTAAATTTATCACCGGGTTTTAATGTTTTGAGTTGTTCTGGTGTGAGATGTTCTTTATTGCCGATAATGTAAGCTCCTTTTACATTGCAGGCAAAGCTGTTAAGACCAGCACCTCTATAGGTGCCCGTGTAGGTTTCACCTTCCTTTGTGACCATAACAGGGCGATCATTCACACTACGCCCAAGTTCTTTCGTGTTGCTCATGAATTCCTTTAAAAGAGGTATTTTATTGGGATTAGAGATATCGTCAAACAGATGTTGCATTGGTTCTAGATTGTCATTTTGTATTGCTGCAACACTAGCAACCAACATGCGTTCTTTTGTAACCAGTGAAAAATCAAGCTGATGCCCTGCGGCTTTGGCAAGATTTTCAAAAAAGATCCGTTGTGTACGTCCGTTGCCTTCTCTAAAGGGGTGTGTATAGTTGAGAGAGGCAAATATTTTGGCTGCTTCATAAGCAAATTCTTTGCATGATAAATCCTGCAAATTATTTTTTTCGGCAAGCGTTTGATCTAATTTTTGTAAACCTTCTTGTAATTCGCTACCGACTGCAAAATTTGTTATTTTTTTCATTACTGGAGCGACGGCAGTAGTACCATCTTCAAATGTAAAGGGAACATTGCGGGTTTGTCCAGCCCATTCAAAGGTATTTTCAAATAGACATTGATGAATAAGGCATAGATAGGAGCTATCAAACTTTTCTGGTAAGGGGGCTTCACGCAGATTAACCATCGCTTTTGCTGAATCATGCGCACATCTTGCCGTAAAAGCGTCAAGGTTTGTTATTCCATATTTATTTTTTAATGTTTTGCTTTTAGGATACATATAATATTCAGGGGAAGGCACTGTGGATGTCACATCTGTTTTTTTTAATTTTGCTTTTGGCATTGTAGCTTCCTTATAATGTCGTGTTGTCCATAAGAGTATTAAATTCTTCGAGTGAAATATTCCCCTTTGCGTATTCTTCTAAAATTTTCAACGTTTTGGAATGAAGCGCTATTCCCTCTATTGCATGGGTGCTGATGGCTGCTTCAACGGCTTCACGGCGTTTTTTCAATTCTTCTTCTGTCATCGATAAAAGATTTTCTCTGTTTTCTGTTTCTTTGGTTTTCACGCATTTTTCCTTTTATTTGCAATCGTTTCTTTAAAAGAGCCTTTGGCAGCCGGTGTGATCTTCCTTTAGTCCCCTCCAAAGATGTTTCGTTGTTTGAAGGGATCGTAATAAATTTCTGTGACTTTAAATTTTCCTTCAATCCGTTTGCATTGGATGATGATATCAATCATTGAAATCAACAGTCCTCGAATATCATCACGCTCTAAATCACCACCGCCTTCACTTTCTTTGACCAAAAGGGTCATCTGCTCAAAGGCTGCAAGGGCTGTTGAGGCATGAACCGTTGTAATGGAGCCTGGATGACCTGAATTGACATTGCGGATATAATAAAAGGCTGTACCATCTCGAAGTTCTTGCAAAAGAATACGATCAGGACGCATCCGTAAAGATGATTCAAGCAACTCTTTGGGGCCAACGGAGGCTAAGCCTTGTCCATCTTTTGAATAGAACATTGAGACATGGTTAGGGTGTGGTATCACCAATTCTTGTGTGTCTTCGATGGTGATAATACGCTCTTCTTGAGGGATTTTTGCGATTAATGCTTTTGATAATGTTGTTTTACCCGAACCGGTTTTTCCCGCAATTAAAATATTTTTTTGGCATTCTACAGCTTGATTTAAAAAGGAGACAAAGTCTTTATTACAGTAGGCATGAGCTAAGTTATGCTCGATGATTTTGAGTTCGTTAAAACGAGAATGATAGTCATGCAAGGGCGTGAAAGATACCCGTTCACATAGCGAGAAGAGGCCCTTATTTGCGAGCTCTTCGAGAGAAAAACTCTGCGATGACGGTTTACGAATTGTCATACTAATCGTGTCTTTTTCGACAGCGGGCGGAATGACAATTTGAATACGCTCATTGCCTGGTAGCGTTGCAGATAATATTGGGTTTTTGTCCGATATGTTTTGCTTGGAATAGGATGCGACAACTTTCGCAATCCCCATAAGCTCATTAAAAGAGAGAGCCGGAGCTTCTATTGTTTTCCATCCATCAAACCCTTCAGTCATTACTTGATAGGGACGATTGATAACAATTTCAAAGAGACTATCATCTTTCAAAAAAGTACTGATGGGTTCAAGTTTTGTGAGAACAATCGCAACGGTTTCATCGCTCATGGTATGTAAGTTTGAGTTCATTCTAAAGTTACCGCCGAATTTTTGTAAAAGTTTCTTGAAACAGCTCGATTGATAATCTGTTTTTTGTTTTCGATGACTTTCAATTTATAAACGCTGGAAAAATCTAAATCGCGGGCAACAAAGATATTCACCATTTCCCCTTGGTTTTTGGATAATGTTGGAGGAATATTGGCGTAATTTTCTACGAGAATGTTTGCGATGTTTTGTCCTGAAGAGACTGTTTCAGTTTCTTCTTTTTCCTGTTTTTTTGATAAACGTTTATTGGCATAGTGTGTTACATCTTTTATTAGTGATACAAGAAGCGCAGACCCAATCCTCTCAAGCCAATGGTTATCAATATCTCCATCCATACCAGAACGCCCTAAAGCATCCGTTGCCGGTGAAGCTAAGGATATAATGATACCATTGGGGGTTTTTGCTCTATTCCATAGTACAAAGAGACGTGTTTGGCCTTTTTTCAATCCGGCGCGATATTCACCAACAATTTGGGTGCCTTTATCAAGAAGGACAACACGACCATTGTCTGATAAGATATCTCTGGAAACAATACAACTGGCAAAACCTTGTTGATCACTGTTGATGGCTGTTTCTAAAATACAAGGGATAGACGTTCCCATCGCGATGATGTAGTTTCGATTGCCAAGGGTTGAAGCACGAATACCTTCAAGCACTGTGGGTTTAAGAAGATGATTAAAACGTTGTGTTATTTCATCAGGTTTGCTTTCAAGTTGGTGAGGCAAAACACCATTATTTGTTTGTGAATTTATTTTGCCTTGTTGTGTACTTGCATAAGCTAATACAGGAGCACGTTGTGCTGCTTCCAGCAGTGAGTTATCAGAATTTAATTGATTGATGTTTGGTGTTGGTAGCTCGACTTTTGGTAATAGAGCGTTATTTCGTTGAGGCTGTTCAAAGGGGGGAGGGGTAGGCTTTGCAGGGCGAAAAAGCTCTGTTTGTTTTATAACGTTTCCTTCTTTTGAAGATTCAATTGGTTGTTTTTTGTCTGTAACAAGTGTTGAATAGGCTAAATAAAGACAGACACTGAAAAGAATAATAAGAGCAATAGCTTTCCCCACATTGTTCTGTTGACTTTTCCCTTGAGCATTTTTTATTGTATCGCGATCATTAATGCTTTTTTCATCCACGGTGTTATTCATGGCTGCTTCCTAGGTTCATTTTACGTTGTACAGATGGTGATGTCGTACCTGTTTCAGGATTAATTCCTTCTGGTACGAACCTTTTATTAAAGATGCACAATACTTCATTCCCACGTCGTAACGTGAATTGTGCACCTGTTGCATGAACAATAACTTTGTTGCCTTTAATCGATTTGGGAATAAGCGCTTCTTGCCCATCAGGCGATACAATGTAAATGGCAGGGATTTCAATGTTGCCTAAAAAGATAAAGGTTGTTGTTTTCCCATTATCATAGACAGAAGCGGGTTCAATAAGGGAAGAGCCTTGGGCTTCATAAGCCCAATTGCGTGGTCCAAAATCTTCATGGATATTTAAAATATCATTGACAAAGTTTTCTTCACGTTGTTTTTCTTTTTCTGCTTCGGCTAATTTCTTACGTAATGCTTCATCTTCTGGGTAACGAAACTTTACCAAGAAATACGTCTCATTGCCGGCTGAAACATCACCTTCACGGACTTGTAGCTCGAATTGATAAGAGCGTTGTGTTCCATCTTGGCGGCTTGTGACAATTTGTAAATTGGTCACAGGTTGGACTTCACGTGGTTTGAGAAAAACAAAGTGTCCAGCCGGAGCAACTTGCCAAGCAACCGAATTTCCAATTCCTACATAGGTTACTTCTTCATCAACGGCAAATTCTAGTTGAACCGAAGAGCGAATGGAGCCAATGATTTGTACGACGTTGTAGGGGTCATAATTGACAAATCTGATGCGGTTATCTTTACGTGCACTGACAGGCGCTGTTTCTGCAAGTGAGAGAACTGTGTGAAAGCTGAAAGTGATCGTAAAAATTAAAGAGATTGTTTGTAAAAGTCTGATCATTTTATCACCTCTGGATCAGATCTATATTCCGATACTTGAAAACCAAGAGGGTTGATAAGACGATCAGACGTTGAAATGTGTGCGTTCACGTAGGAAAAATTTAAGATTGAAATCCAATGGGAAATATTTTCTTTTTCATTAAAGTCTCTGATCGTTTTATAGTAACGAACTTGGATAAGATCTTTGCTTATAAAAGAGATTGATTTGATTGTGACCGTAGCAATCATGTTATGATAAATATTTTGCGGACTTTCTGGATTATTGCCCGCGTACCATTTTGCAAAACGGTTTTGTTCTTTTGGAGAAGATAAAAGAGAAACTAAGCGAAAATTGTTTTCTGCTTCGGATGCTTGAAAACCTTCACGAGCACGAACATATTGGCTGGCAAAATAACGCGTTATCGCTTCATCATAGTCGTTAGGGGATTCTTTTAGGGCGCTTACAGTATCAATAATGCCTGTTGAGTTATCAACGCGGATAACAAAAGGCTCTACTGTTTTCAAAGGCGTCAAAGCTGCGACAGCTAAAGCCAGCGCAATCGTCATCAATCCCAAAAGCACTGTTAAAGCCATGGAAATTTTCATCCGCACGCGCATGCTATGCATGCGATCAATGTCAAATGAGCGCGCTTCTTTTATATATTCTTCAAGGGCATCACTTTTCACGCATAACCTCCACTTTTTTATCAGATCGTGCTTCATGAATAACCGGCTTTAATAAAGCTGAATTGAGTGCCAAATTGGCTGTTACCTTTTCACTTTCCAAAGTATTGAGAATGATGGGAGTGGTAACAGGCTTTACGCTCTTTTCTGAGTGGACAACGTTTTTATTGTCCCAATTCCACTTATCTTTATTTAAAGCACGTGTATGTTTGCCATTACAGCGTGGTGGTTTTTTAGGGCCACTCAAAGAGGCACAACCAGTAAGAGCGATTGTTAGGACCATAACAAAAGTTATTTTTCGTTTCATTTTTTGAACTCACAAATATCTTGGAATACAATGCATGAGAGCCTTTATTCTGAACATTTTTACAAATTTATATGATGCAAGATTTTGATTGGTTTTGTTGTAAGACCCAAGATGCTAGATCTTTCATGGAAAAAGATCATGGTGCGTGCGCCAAAGGGCGCACGCAAGGCAAAAACAAAAATGCTTATTCTTTTAAAGAGGTGCTTTATCTTAAAATCGACCACGACCACCTCCGGATCTTCCTGCTTTTGCCGCCGCACCTGCCGCACCTTTACCGGCAGCTCCTGAGATTTGTAAAGTGGCACTTTTTATTGCATTCCCACTCGCTCTTGCACTATTGGCAAGCATTGTGAAAACCTGTCCTCCTGAAGAGACAGCAGTGTTAAAGTATGGTCCGCCAGAGGCCAGCGCTGTTGCAATACCGGGAAGCGCACGGAAGATAATAACCCCTATGATCGAAATGACGATGACAGGGGGGAAAAGAACATAGATTGATTCATATGAAACTTTGAGAACCTGGAGGATAACTTGACATATAATGGTTCCAAGCATGATCACGAGAACTTGTAAAATGGTAAAATTGATCAAAGTTGTAATCCATGCATCGGAGTATTTTCGCGTTGCATTGAACAAATACAAACTAATGAATAGAGGACCAAGACCTATAATCATGACGAGTGCAACTTGTGCAAACATTTGCACAATAAAACCACCTATACAAAAAAGAATAACCGCGAGAAGCATGATAGAACCAAGAAGACCCACAATGATCTTTTCAAAAAACCAAGCATTGTATAAGACTTCTTGATAGCGCGAACTTGCCTTTAACAAAATATAATCAAAAACATTGGAGCTTGCAGGATTGCTGTTAAGCGCATTCCCAATAGCGTTGGATAAATCTTTGAAGAAAATATCCTTGACGTAAGTATTAAATGTATCCGCATTCGTTGCCATTGTTGTAACAACAACGATTTTAACAACATTATTGAGAAGACTATGCATGGAAAGCGCAACGCGACCTGTCATAACATTATAGCCATAAAGAAAGATAAAAATGATTGCAGCGAGATTTAAGGGCGCTGAAATAGCAGAAGATAGCCCACTCACCGTTGTGTCCATCACATTATCTAAGGGTTTTAAAATATACCCAGAAACGCTTTCAAAGGGAGAAAAACTAAAGTCTGACATTTGTATTCGTACTTTCAAGTTTTTCTTTTAATTGTTTTTCTTTTTCTTTTAATTGTGCCTCAAGATGTTTATGCTTTTGTTGTTCCTTTTCTTCACGTAATTCATCTTTTGTTTTCGTATCTCTTGCTTGAATCATATCGAGAGACTGAAGTTTTAAAGAACTTACTTGAAGATCTGCTTGAAGAAGAGAAAGCTTTACTTGAATCTCTTGTTGAAGGGCTTGCAATTCTTCTGGTTTTTTTTCTGGTTTTGATTTAATATTTTCAAGCTGTTGACTTATTTCTTTAATTTTTTTTGCAGTATCTGTTGCAGTCTTATAAATGGTTTCAGCTGTTTCTGATTTTGCAGTATTTAATTTTTGTGTGTTCTCGAGTGCTTGTTTATAATATTCCTCCGCATCGGGTGTCGTTTGTGATATTGCATGAGAAATAAAAGAAAAAGATAACAGTGTAACTAAGCCATATTTTTTCATTGATTTTTTCTCCTTTGATAAAATATGGGCAGCCATTTGTCAGGGTCAGCTCCATATTCGTTGATAATTTCATTCATGAGTTCAATGTTTTTTGTTGTGCCGCTTAAAACGGCGATCTCATCATTCATTCCACGTAAGTTAAGTTCTGCAACAACGGAACTTTGCCCCTGTTTGACGAGAAAACGACGGGATTCTCTGCTTAATTCTGACTGTATCAGTTCAAATTCACGCTCAGTAAGTTTGAAAGCTTCGACATAATCATTATAATTTGCTTTTTGATTTGGAAAAAATATTTGAGTGGGGCACTGCTCAATAATTGTGTGCGCGATTGTTGAGTTCAAAGCGTCTTTAGGGCTTTGTGTTGCAAAGAGCATCATGCCATTTTGTTTACGGATTGTTTTTAGCCGATCTTGAGCAAAAGCTTTGAATGAATCATCTTCCAAAGCTTTCCAGAATTCATCAACGACAATAATGATGCGCCGCCCATCAATCAAATCAAGAATGCGGTGAAAGAGATACATCATTAAGGGACGCCGAATTTCTTCATTGTCTAAGAAATCGGTCATGTCATATCCAATGAATTGCGCATTTAAATTGAGATCATCTTGATCATTATCAAAAACCCATCCTAAATCATTGCCTCTAATCCAGCGTTGCAGCCGTATGGCAATCCCTTCTTTGGATGTGTTGTCAAAAAACAGTTGAAGTGCACCAAGAGAGCGCTGGGTTGGGGGTAAGTTTTCTAAGGAATCAATAGCTTTGGCGATATCTTGTCGCTCTTCTTCTGTTACGATTTGCCCTTCAGCGCTTACCAGCTTTAAGATCCAATTACGAAGAAAGATTTTATTTTTTTCGGTGTATTCCATGCCCTTTAAGGGAGCAATACCCGTGGGCTGCCCATTTTTTAAAGGTTTGTATTTCCCTCCTCCAGCCCGTACAAAAATCTCTGCTCCTTGATCTTTATCAAAAAAAACCATTGTTGGATTGTGTTTTTGTAATTGTGCAAGAAGAAAATTAACAATCACTGTTTTACCGGATCCCGATGGACCACAAACAAACGTGTTTCCAAGATCGCCATAATGAAAATTAAAATAGTAAGGTGAACCAGCCTGTGTTTTTAGCAATGCGACAGCAGCTCCCCAAACATTATCTTTCAGTTTGCCAACGGGAAAAGAATGGAAAGGCGATAAAGCGGCAAAGTTTCTGCTAGTAATGGCGCCTGAACGCGCCCGATAGCTAAAGTTTCCAGGAAGCTGTGCCCACCATGCTGCTTCCAATCCTAAATCTTCTCTGGCAATCACCGCTCCTCCATTGGTTAAATGGGAACGTGCTTTTGATAAGTTTTCAGACAATATTTTGGGATGATCAGCAAAAACAGCTAAAGAAATGTGGTGTTCTCCCAAAACAAAACGGTTTGATTCTAAATCATCTAGCGCTTCATCTAGTGCATCGATTTGTGAGCTAGCACGGTCAGCTGCATTGATCATTTGATTTTGTTTGCGGCTCATAATTGCACTGGCGGCTGCCTTACTTTTAAAGACAAAGGATTGTGTTAAAATGAATTCAAATGGCACCGTAAGCAGACCATCAGTCATACCTGGGCGTGTTTTAGAAGGATACTCTTTCCATCCAAACATGCCCACAAAGCGTTCATTGCTTTCATGGCGAATTTCGATAATTTCTTTCCCAAAAATAACACGATCTGAGTAAATTGTTGAAGCAATAGTTCCAAATGTGAGAGGAATACGCTCACGTCTTCCCCCTACCAACTGGTGGAGAAATTCACTTTGTTCGGAAAATAAAAGTCCTTCATGTTCATAGATTGATAACAGACGGACTTCATATTCTTCCAAACCTTGCATAAGATCTTGACTTAACTCTTCGAGTTTACGAATAGCTTCCTCATCGGGTTCAGATTGTGTTTTCTTCGCTTTGCTCAAGCGCTGAAAAAATGAAACCAGCTTTTCTGTTTTATCCGCTGCCGGATTCCAAAGCAGTGAAATAAACAAATCATTTCTATACAGTTCTTGCGAAACCATTTTCTTTTTATATTTCTCATCTAATGTTGTTGCAAAAGATGAAAGAAAATGACCTTCTGGGTATATCGTTTCACGGCGGCGGATGATGTGAGAATATAAAGCAAGCCGTTCGTCTGCGATATTTTTTAAAAGGGTGTTTAATTGGTTGTGTAAAGAATTTAATTGATCAATATCCGCAGTGTCAAAATTTATACCCTCAACAGCCAACACAACCATTAAACAACGTGAATTTAAAGCAACGACATGTTGGTTGATGTAGCGTATATAGGGAATATATTCTTCAGGCAAAGTTTCCCGTTTCATTATTGACATCTGTTTCACCGGCTTCGTTCCTTCAGCTTAGTTCCTTATAAGTGCGGATAAGGCGTAAAGGGGAGGTCGAACCTCCTCCCCATCTGTTGAGGTTTTTTTGTTTTCCTCGGGTATTGAGCCATGCAAATAATACGCGAAATTGGTTGTGATCATACTTTGTCACTTCTCGCAAAATAAAGTGTATCCCAATCCCAAGACCAAACATGGTAAAATCACTGGTCAAAATGAAAAGAATGGATGTCGCCATGACATTAAGCGCCATCGCTTCCATTGTAACACCAGCAAACATGGCTGGGCGCGTACAGGCAAGGAAAAGAGTATCTTCGTTCATTTATGTTGTGCCCGCTAATTTACCAACGAGAGCAGGGGCACCAAAAACAATAGCAATCCCCAGAACACAGTAAGCTGCTTTGCGTAAGTCAATAAAGCCGTACATCCAACCAATCCCCACAGCAGCAACACATATAATTGCAATAAGCTTTGCCGTTGCACCCGTCATCATTGCGACAATGTTGCCTAAAACACCATCAAGATTCCCGAAACCACCTCCACTAGCAGCAGGAGCAGCATAAGAAAGATCAGATACAAAAACTGCCGTAAAAAGCAGCATGGTCACGATAAAAATGATGTTTTGGAATCTATTATCTGTCATTTTACCTCTCTTTAACAAATAATATTTGTTCATATGTCGACATTCCATTGCCTCTAACAAACTGGAGAGTGTTGTCATTTGATGACAGTTTAATTCTCCTCGTTTGTTTGTTTTAAAAGCCTTGATCGTGGATCTGTTCACTCTCAAGCTCTTCTTCTTAAAGAGACAGAAGTCTTTTCAAATTGAGATTGTGCTACATGAAAATGGCAATTTTAAGTTGTACTCGTTTGTAAAAACAACAATATTAAAACAATGCAAGAAGGAATATTATTCTTTACAAAGTGTAGTTAATATGCAACACAGATATTTGAATTTTTTCTTTAAAAACAAGGGGATTGCTGATAAATAATGTGAAAGGATAGAAAAACAATGAATTTTTTGAGCGAGCGTGTTAAGAAATGCTATTTAAATTGATTGTTATTGTTTACATTATGGGTTCCATAGTGTGGGGATTAAGCCAATATAAAGATAAAATGGATTTCAGCATTCTTAAAACATTTGAGACGCAAGATATACAAGATATTGTCGATCTCTATCGAGAAGAAAAAAAGTTGGGTAAATCTATCACCAAACAGCAATTAGAAAAAAATGAATCAGCTCTCGATTTGCAGAAGAGTGTTTCATTAAACGATGTTGCAAATAATGCTGTTGTTTTTCATGGTAAGGCCTCTGTTACAAGTGGGGTTACATTTAAATTACTGACGCCTTCTGCACAATCTTGGCGATCACATATCATCCGTGATATTCATCTTTATGGTGTAGACACATGTGCACCCCGTCAAAAAGCAAGATTAAATGATCAAGAATGGCCCTGTGGTGTGGTTACAATGGCTTGGCTTGTCACCAAAACACTTGGGCAGGATTTATCCTGTAAACAGGCTTTGATGCACAATGGTGTTTATTATGCGCAATGTTTTGTTCAAGGGGTTGATTTAGCTGAGGCAGGTCTTACAGAAGGTATGTTGGTACTCTCAAAAGAGGGAAAAAATCCTATTCCAGCCCAGTATCATCATGCGGAAGAAAAAGCACGTGGCAACAAGATTGGTCTTTGGTCAAGTGATTTCACTGAACCTTTAAAATGGCGGAGAGATAATGGATCTTACAACCCCTTTGCAAGTCCGTGATTGGTTTTAACGAACATATTTACTTAAATCTTTATAGAGAAAGCTTTATCAATAAAATTGTACCAAACCATAGAGCAAATTTGAATAAACCGTGAGATTATTTTCGTTTATGAAGTAAATGGATGATACTTCCTTTTTCAGGGAGGTTTGCTCTCAAAATCGCTCTTCTATTTTTACTTATGTGTTTTATACAAGCAGGAAAACTTCATTGTTGGTGGCAAAGCATTTTTGAGTATTTGTGTTTGAAGGAGAAAGTGAGACGATAAAAAACGCTCAAGAAACGGATTTCTAGAGCGAAGTTGAAAAAGTGAAAAATGAACAGCCCCCAAAATGGGATAACGTTTGATATAACTGATAGAATATTTTACAATGCCTTAAAAGAATTCCTAGCAAAAGTTTTCTTCATCAGAATTTTATCTTCAGGATTGGATCACGTTTTTTACTTCTTTAAAAGTGATCAATCTGTTGCATTCCTTGAAAAGCTTTCATAATTATCTGCTTCTAAATTCAGATTTCTAAAAGATGGATGGATTTCAAGTAGACTCTACACGAAGAAATCTTCGTAAAAATGATTTGCCTTGTTGATTGTTTTCTATGTACCGTAAAACGTTTCTATTTAAGCATTCGATGGGGGAACAATAATCAACATACAAATAGGTAAAAAGAGCTCATACTTTTTTGTTATGGCTTTGTCACCCATTGATCGTGAGACTTAAGTATTATAATGCTCATAGGCTTTCTATAGGGCTAGGGGCGATGCTTATTGCAATGTAACTATTTGAAATTAGTTGGACAAAAGCATTAATGCGCCTTCTGATTTCGTCATTTGTGTTTAGTTTGGGCTCTGTCCTTCTCATTGTATTTTATGACAAACTCATATGATAGCTATTGTGAGCTCTTCTTTGCGTTATTTTACTCAGAGTGTTCACTTTGAAAGCAAGTCAGTGATAGTGAGGCTGTATTCTCATACAGTGTGAAAATTCAACCATCATTTGGGGGGATGATATTAACAGATAAGATATTTAAAGAGGGATAAAATGAAAAAAAATTATTTTATTATGCACGGCTCTATTATTCGTCGTGGGGTGTGAAAAAAACTATAGCGTAGAAGATTTAAAAAAAGATGCAAAATTAAAAGAAGAATGGGGAATGAAGTGTTTTTTTTCAGGACAAGCTGTTAAGGAATCTAAAAACTGTCAAAATGTCTTACAAGCAGATACTGAAATGTTTTTCTCGCCAAAGCCTGATGTTACAGACTGTGGTCATGCATCTCAACAGTAAAGTGTGATATAAAAATTCTAAAATAAAGAAGTTACGGCTCAACGAATGCTCGCTTCTTCAATTGTTATAGCGGAATTTTTTATCATTTTTCATCTTTCAGATGAGCTCCCTAAATCATATTCGCAATCCTGTTGTTTGTTTCAACTTTATCAGATTGAGGATTATGATCATGAGAGAACTAGATACATTGTCTTATAGAAATATCTCTCAAGGTATCCAAGCCTATTTTGCGACGCTGTTCGTAAAGGGGTATAAGGGTAAATCCATTGAGCCCCCCATCTTTACGCTTCATAACGGAGTAAGCCTTGCACCATGACACAGTTTGTCAGCTTGTGGGTGTTGCTTACAGCTCTTGGTACTTGAGACGGTTCATTAGAGGCATTTTTAATTCTTACTTAATAGTTTTTATCCATACGCCTCTTCCCACTTGTAACCTGCAAGAGATATAGTTTTGGTTGATTCAACATGGAACAGATTTGAAATGAAAGAATCTTACGATATTCTGGATTCTCATTTAACATGTACAATAATGAATACTCATTATAAATCAACATGTTGCCTTATGATAGAGTTGCTGTAGCATTGAGATTTTAGAGGAAAAATATGCCTTTAAAACTTTATAACAGATACTAAGTCTTTATAGCAGGTATATTAAATGCACATCATCTAAAATAAAGAGAGCGTCCATAGCGAAAAGGTAGCCCCCTTTAAATACGGATAAATGCTTATTCTGTTGTGCTGTAAAACGCTATCGTTTGCGGGTGTGGTGATATAAGACATAAGACTTTATACATGGGGTGTTTTGATGAGAGAATGTGGTGAATATTCAAGGGAGGGCTTGCTTGTATAATTTTGTGAAAGGAACCATATGAAATGGGAATCTGAGAAGGAGCTATTTTTGAGAAGGCGGATTATTCATCAACCGGTTTAAGAAGGGGGTTGCATCCTTTGAAGGTGTGGGGAGAAAGCCAAGAATAGGGCGTGTAGTACCCTATAGCTATGCTTTTAAAGCGTTTTAATTTTGATCACAAATTAAGTTTAAAATCGCTTTCTGCTTGACAGATGTGAGGACTCTAAAACTTTTTAAAAGCAAATATTCCTTTTTGCTCGAGGCGATTTCATCATAATGGTACGGGGTGTTGTCTTTTTTGATGATATCAGTGTAAAAAAAAGGCAAGTGGAACATTCAAAATATTGGAAATTTCCTTTAAACGCCCTGCGCTCACGCGATTTAAGCCTTTTTCATATTTCTGGATTTGTTGGAAAGTGACACCTAAATAATGCCCTAATGTTTTTTGAGACATTTTTAGCATTTTTCGCCTAAAGCGAATCTTTTTGCCTACAAAAAGATCAATATTAAGATTTGGAGCTTGCATTTTTCCCCCACCGGTTGCGAGCGCCCTCGCATGAGTATTCCGGGAGTTAAAAGTACTGAACTCAAATCAGCATTTTGCTTTTAGTGCTGAGAAGAACTTGGACATAGCAAAATCTCCCGGAATTCCGGGATACCCGCAAAGCGGGGTCAATTCATGTTTGAGTTTTCAGGCTTTTAATCCCTATTGGTCGTTGCGTATGCGACCAAGACACTTTCTGACTCATAAAGTAATTTTAGGAGATTGGCAATAAAAATAGTTTTTCTTGAGACGGACAAGATTTTTCCAAATGAGAGGTTGTTTGCCTTTCAAACTTTTAAGGTTTGCTTACTAAACGCATGACATCAGATATGCATTTTACGAAGGTAAACCTTGGTTTTTAAGCTCAAGGCACCGCTTACGGTGTTGCTCTTAACCAATAACCAAAATGGCTTGTTTTGATGCGTCTGAGATATCATGATGATAGGGGAAAGCTTTTATGAGTAAAGAGCCCTCATGCAAAATAAACTCAAAACATTATAGATCTGATTGTTGTATATTCACACATTTTTTTAAGAAGATATTTCTCAATGTTAGCGCCTATTTTACAATGGTGCTTCGTAAAGTGTGTAGTGTAAAAGCCTCTATGAATGGGATAAAAGCTATATTGAAAAAAAGATGCTCGGACGGCATATACTCTCGGCCAGTTCAAAATATTACGACAGTTTTTGCCTTTGAAAGGGAGCATAAGAGCTATTTTTTCTTTCTTCACGTGTTTTTATCTGTACGCTCTCCGTTTATAATGTGTAAGTCAATAGTTTTGATTGATTCAATATAAACGGATTTGAAATGAGAAAATATATTGGGCTTTCTCATGATGCATGTTTTTAAGAGGGGGATACGTTTATTTTCTCAGTGAAGAATTTGAGTATTTTAGATAAAAAACTCTACCAACGTCGTTGTTGTTAGAATTAAAATTTTTATGAGAAAAATGAGCATTGGGGAATGATAAGCTTTTGCTATCAAGCATTTTAGAATTTTGCACAACTTAATAATAACTTAGTTATTTTATCATTTCTTATGATCTCTATAGACGATAAAAAGTTGGGATATGGTTTGAGAAAGCAGATGACACAAGTATTATCTTTCGGTAAGTAATTTTGAAGTAAAAGACAGCTTTAAATGACAAATAGAGATAGGTGCACCATGAATGAAGTTACCCATATTGAGACTATTATAGCGCATTATGATGCTGTTTTTTGTGATGTGTGGGGTGTTGTGCATAACGGTGTACATGCATTTGAACCAGCGTTGAAGGCGTTGTATAAAATCCGACAAATGGGAAAAACTGTCATTTTATTGACCAATTCTCCTCGGCTACGGGAAGATGTTGCTGCTCAATTACAAAGTATGAATGTTCATAGCGACTATTATGATGCCATTATCACTTCAGGGGATGTAACGCGCGATCTTATTCTGACTGCTCCGCGTAAAGTTTTTTTCATTGGTCCACAGCATGATTTGGTGCTGTTTGAAGGGTTAGAGTGTGAATTTGTTGAAGAATGGGAGGCTTCTGTTGTCGTCTGTAGCGGTTTTCTTGAAGATTTTGACGAAGAACCCTCTGCTTATGAGGAGATGTTTCGTCGCATGCGGTCGCGGAATTTACCTTTTATTTGTGCGAACCCAGATGTGATTGTCCATTATGGAAATAAAGAATTTTGGTGCGCTGGTGCATTGGCTCGTCTTTATCAACAATTAGGGGGGGAGGTGCGCATTGCTGGAAAACCTCACGCGCCTATTTATGAATGTGCCTTTGAAAAACTTCAAAAAGTACGGGGAACAGTAGAAAAAAGTCAAGTTTTAGCTATTGGTGATGGTCTTTTAACGGATATTAAGGGGGCGGCTCATTTTGGTCTTGATGCCCTTTATATTATGGGGGGGATTCATCATTATGATTATACGCAAAATGGTGTGGTTGATAAGCAAGCTTTGCATTCTTTTCTTGAACGTCATGGTTATAAACCACAAGCAATCATGTGGGCACTTCAGTAATGACTAATTTTTTGCGTCTTCAGGGAATTCATATGTTTCCCTCGGCTTGGCGGGGAGCAGTGTTGGCACTTGGAAATTTTGATGGTGTTCATTGCGGACATCAGGTGGTGTTGCAAAAAGCGCTTGATTTCGCCCGTATAAAAAAGAAACCAGCAGTTGTTTTAACCTTTGAACCCCATCCAAGAAGTTTTTTTCAACATTCAGCTCCTGTCTATCGTTTGACAGAGGCAGCTGAAAAAGCTGAAATTTTTAAAACCCTTGGCTTTGACTGCGTGATTGAACAGCCGTTTGATGCACAGTTTGCCGCTCTTTCAGCGGACGAATTTATCAAGTCGTTTTTAAAGGAAGTTTTTGATGTTTCAGTTGTGGTGACAGGCGAAAATTTTCAATTTGGTCATCAGAAAAGCGGAAATGTACATCTTCTTTGCCAAAGGGGAGAGAAATATGGATTTGAGGTTGTGCAAGTTTCTTGCGTTTCTCGTTCTCAAGATTCACAACCTTTGATCATTTCTTCTAGTTTTATTCGGCAACTTCTCTCACAAGGGGAAGTGGACAAAGCAGCCCATTTATTAGGGTATCACTATCGGATACGCTCCAATATTATTCAAGGTGAAAAACTTGGACGTCTTTTGGGATTTCCTACCGCTAATCAAATGTTGCCTCCCCAAGTTCGTTTGGCTCATGGTGTTTATGCGGTACGTTTGCGTCGTGCGAACGGTGTTTTGTATGATGGTGTTGCAAGCTTTGGTTGTCGTCCAACGGTTGTTAAAGATGGTGCGCCCCTTTTGGAAACCTATTTGTTTGACTTTAACGACGACCTTTATGGGGAAAGCTGTACCGTTTCTTTTTTCCAGTTTTTGCGAGGACAAGAAAAATTTGATGGGCTTGAACCTTTGATTGCGCAAATGCATCGTGATGAAAAAAAAGCAAAAGAAATTTTAAAGACAGTACAACCATTATCAACGTTGGATAGGCTGCTTACTTTTAAAAATATGTCCTAAACTGATCTGAAAAAGAGAGAATAGCCGTAAAAATAGCACTTAAAGTGATTATAATCACAAACATATATTCCAAAACATCGTGGAATATATGTTTTTTCCGTTGTTGAGAGGGAGAATCGAATATCTGAAGATCTGATTTTGGCATCATTTTTTTCAAAGTTAACTTTATGGTTTTTGTTGTCATTCAAAACTTTACTGCTTGTTTCTTTCTGATACGTTAAAACTCATCATAAAAGATGCAGTAAAGAATAAGCAACCAGCCTATTTAGCAATAATAGACGTGAAGAAGGAGAAAGGCTGTTTTTAAAATTTCTTGCGATTTTAAGCTTATAGTTTGATAAAATTTAATTGATGACTTTTTTTATTTTAAAAGTTTATTGTTTCTTTTTTCTAATTTGGCTTATTATGTCATTTATGCCGTATCATCGTTTATGATGAGAGTTGGTTCGTGTAACCTTACGCATGTGATATTTTGTATTATGTAATGAATATTTTTACAAAAGTTTTGTTTGTCGAGTCTTGTGAAGAAGATTTAGTGCTCAGCAGCAGTTTTCGTGCTAACCAATCACGTAAACGAGAATGAAGCTGCTGGAAAATGCTTTACGTTTCGTTTCTCTTGTATATTGTGATGGGGAATGCATATTAAGGAGACTGCGATTGATTGTAGATAAAAGAAATCATTGCGAGAAAGCAGGTGTATTTGTTTCAAAATTTCTAATGCTTTTGATGGATAAAGGCACAATTTTGTTGTCGTAACACGTCAATCTTTCAGATTTTCAAGTTAAAAACTATCCATATATTTCCTTTGTCTTTCACAAATGTAACGCCTATAATGAAAAGGAAAGACAGTCTTGTAAGGATATGAAAACACAAAGCCAATAATGTTTTGTTGTTTTTTGATAGAAATATTGGATAAAAGTTAGAACATCTTTCCAATCTATGTTCGGTCTATTCATGACTTTATGGTGTTGTTTTTCTTATAAAACTTTTTCTTTAGTGTTCCTCAACGCGAGCAGTATGTTTGAGACAAAGATTAAAGCGCTTTAATGCTCTCTCTACTGTTACAGCTTTTGTATGCTAGATGAGGAGAGCCCTATTGCATTATCCATTTGCGTAATCTCTGAAACCGGTTTACAGCTTTATTGGGGAAAATATGAAGTTATAAAGGGGAAAATCAGTCCAGATGACAGTCTTTTTTAAATTCGGCTTTGCTACTTTCAAAAGGGTCCAGAGCAATATCTCTTAAATCATGAAAATAACAGCTTCAGGCTTTTGTTGTTCTTTGAATAGGATATCACGCCCCACAGGTAAAATAAAATGCTGGAATATCCTTGTTTTGCTAATTTATGCGCTTCTTTTGAAGAAATATCTCTCAACGCTTCCCATATTCATTTTCATGATGGCTCTCATGAATGGTATCGTGCAAGCTTCGTTGAGCGCTATCATCTTTATGCCTAATAAAAGAGCAATCCGACACCATCCGTTATATTGACAAGCCTTCAGTTTTGTACAGTCTTGGCTATTTGAGAGCGTTTATGAGAGTTTGTTCTTAACTCGTTTTATTTCACACGAATACTTCCTGCTTGTGACATGCAAGAAACACGCTTTTGATTGCTTCACTATAAATAGACTTGAGAGAATCTTACGGTATTAGGATTTATCATTCAACGTGCAAAATAATTAATTGTTATAAATCAATATGTTGTAGTTAATCATAGATTATGGCTTACGGCTTTTTTTATAAAATACTCTGCACGCCTTTTATTCGGAATATGGGGTTTTCTTAGTGGTTTTACTGTCGTTTTAGGTGTCTGTGGCGTACGAATGAGCTCGTATTGGTAAAGGAAGAGAAAAAAAGGTGGAGCAGTGATAAAAAGTGAGGTGAAAATAATTTTCTTTGATCATCATATGAATTTTCACGCATTTTTATGGCGTCGGGTGTGCATGCTTGTTGTATATTGAGGAGCAAAGCTTGCTTGTAGAGTTTTATGAAGTGGCAAGCCAAGGGAAAGGCGCAAGACAAAGATTATTGACAGATTGTTTTTTACAAATCGATGTGTATTTAAGAATTTTCGTCTTTTAAGGCGAGGAGGAAGTGTGCGAAACCTCTGTTTAAAGACGCGCTAAACGATAAAGATGCAGCGAGCGTGATCCGTGATGACAATAGGCAAGAAGAGGCAGAGAGGCTGTTTTTAAAATTGTTTGCATGGCTTCAACAGCTGACTTTTCTATAGTTGGAGGAGAAATGGGAATGTGATAGGCTTTTATGCCATATTCATTTGCGACCGTTTTAATGCTAGAAAAGTCAGGTTGATGGAGCTCTTCGTGATCGGGGCGGTTACAGATAATTGTTTTAAAACCAGCTTGTGCCAATGTTTTGATATTTTCTATGCTAAGTTGGGCGCTGATAAAAATATCAGGTTCAATTTGTTGTAAATTCATTTTTGTTTATTCCCAATTGCATGATCTTCACGATACCCTCTGGTCTGGTATATAGAAAGAACATAATGAAGGTAAGTTTTTCAGTGGCATCTTAACAAAAATATTCTTTTTGTCGAGAAAATCTATTTGGGAAAAATGAGCTATAAGATGCAAAATATCTCACTCCGCAACATGTTCGTTATGCGATTTATGAAAGACGGATGTTTGGTCTTTGTGGATAATCTATAGTGTTTACTAAACATAGACATTTCATTGTGTTGCTTGTTTACGCGCTTGCTAGAGGCACCCTTATTTCTCTTAAGCCCATTTTACTCTGTCGAGCGTCAAAGAGTATAAAATTCATGGATCACCACCCTTTTTACGCTTATGAAGAAGGAAGTCGGCACCTATTATATTTGCCAGCCCCCAATATTGTAATAGTTCTTGGTACTGGAGATTCTGCATAAGAAGCATTTTAAATCCTTTTTTGTACAGTTCTTGCCCACACGCCAATCCCGCTTGTAACGTACAAGAGATATGATTTTGATTAATTTAATATAAGAGGCATGAAATGAGAGAATCTTCCTGATTTCAGCTCTCTCATTCAATGCGTAAAACAATGAATTCTCCTTATAGTTTGTTGTATATTCAGAGTGGAGCTTGTTTGTAGAGTTGTATTAAGTGGATAGCATGAAGGGAGAAGCCCAAATGGCAGGTGCAAAATAAGAAGCTGGATCATTTACAGCGCATTGTTTACAGATCGACATGGATTTAAGAATCTTCGTTTTAGGGAGGGGGAAGAAGAGCATGCCTCTTTTAAATTTATTTTGTTCTTTTCAAGAATATCATCTTCATAATGTTTTTGCTCATGCTAAAAGAATATTATAAAAAATTGCGGGCTATTGTTATTTATCCTAAAAATAGGAGAAATGGTTATTTTGCACGTATTGGATGCTTGTTTCTTTTATTACTTTCTGTATAATCGTAAAAACGATAATGCTGAAAGGCGTAATAAATGATTATTGGACTTTTGAATCAAAAGGGAGGTGTCGGAAAAACGACGTTGAGTGTTAATCTTGCGGCCAGTTTTGCCCGTACCGGTGCACGGGTATTGCTTATTGATGTTGATCCACAGGGAAGCGCATTGGATTGGGCTGCTGCGCGTGAAGATGCACCTTTGTTTTCGGTTATTGGTTTACCGCGTGCAACGGTTCACAAAGAGATTACACAGATTGGTCATGGTTATGATCATATTATTATCGATGGTCCTCCGCGTGTAACTGATCTTGCTCGTAGTGCTCTTATGGCTTCGGATTTGGTGCTTATACCTGTTTTGCCTAGTCCCTATGATATTTGGGCAGCGGATGGAATTGTAAAGCTGATTGACGAAGCACGTGTTTATAAAGAAAATCTCAAATCTGCTTTTGTCATTAATCGTAAAATAGTCAATACAGCGATAGGGCGTGATGTGAACGAAGCTCTTGGCATATACCCTGTGCATGTTCTTTCTTCTAGCGTTGCGCAGCGCGTGATTTTTGCAGAAGCAGCAGCACAGGGGAAGGCGGTTTATGAAGTTGATAAGCAAGGACCAGCAGCAGCAGAGATTGAAGCGGTTGCAGCCGAAATCAAGGAGTTAGCGCGATGAATAAAAAAATTAAAATCGGCACAAAACCAACGAATAAATCAATTCCTTTAACAGCGGATGCATGGGTAGGAAGCCACAAAGGGAGCATGAGTGGAGGTATGAAGCGCCTCACGATTGATATACCAGAAAGTTTGCATCGGTTGATTAAGGTCAGTTGTGCAAGTCGTGGAACTAAAATAGCTGATGAGGTCCGCGAATTGCTTTCACAAAAATACGGAAAAGTGTAAAAAATGATACGATAATTTCGTTGGTTTGAGTGCTTTTTCTAGAGATGATATCGATTGTTTTTATACGAAGTTAATAATAAAAGTGCTCTTCTTTTTTCACGATGGTTGCTTCATTCAAGTTGTTTTTCATAAGGTTCTGTATCATCGCATGAAAGAGCTATGAGTTTGCGAAAAATTCTCCGTTTCAAACTTTTCCCTATAAATGTGATAATCATCATACTACTTGTGATCTTATCCGCTAGATGAGTAGATAAGTTTATTCTTCCATAAAAATTATCTTGATAATGATTTTAAACATCAGGTTATTTTTTTGTTTATTGTACTTAATACATGCGTAAATAATGTAATTAAGAGTAGCGTTGATTATTTTTTTCTGTTATGCAGCAATCCGTTTTATTAAATTATATTCATTGTTTATAAAGGGGGGGCTAAAAATAAGTAAAATTTACTGATATTGACGCGCTATAAGTTTTCCTAATAAACAAAAGAAGTCATTGAGCATATTATAGACAATATTTCTTACATTTATATGATTTTATAGTCTTAAATAGTTAATGCCAGTCGTAATGGTACGCAAGGCAATAGGCTTTTTTCTTCAATTGGAATGTATAAGATCGCTTTTTTAGCATTTCTATTGGCTTTTAAAAAGTACAGGGGGGACTTAAAGCTTTCTTTCTTTTCCGGTGGTTTAGAAATGATAAGAGCGCAATCTGTTGATTAAAAGGTGTATTTTTTCGTTTGCAGGGAATTTGCAATGGATATAGGCATGACGAATTTTGGGTAAGATATCGTGCTGCTTCTCGTTACCAAGAGGTTCTTGAAGGAAAAGAAATGATTAAAAAGCTTTTTGAGAATGTCAAGATATCAGAATTTTTGCTGAAGTTTTAACACTTCAAATACAAAGAGCTGCCGTGCAGATAATGTTACAAATACAAGTCTGATAAATGAAAGGCAGTTTTCATGATTTAACATGTTTGCGTTGGAAGTGTACGTATTTGCAAAGGAAAATTAGACGCAAGGTTACAATATAGGAGGGGATGTGAATCCAAAGATATTGTTAATAAAATATAAAACAAAGAGAGGGGTTAAATCATGAACAAGATCATTATAACAGCGCTACTGCTTTGCGTGGGACTTGTCGTTTCTGGTTGTGAAAAAACTTATAGCGTAGCAGAATTTAAGAAAGATAAAAAATTGATGCAAGAATGGGGAAAGAAATGCGATAAAATGGGCCCCTCTGCTTTTGCAACCAAGAATTGTCAAAATGTCATGCAAGCCGATATGGAACTTTTTCAAGAGCATTATAGAAATCTTGCAAAGGAACTTCGTGAAAGTAGCAAAAAGGGGAATGAAACTGAAAAACAGCAGGACAATAATTAAATCATAAAAATATATTGATAGCGGTATTTTTCTTTGTACGCGATTTATCATCATAGATTGGGAAAAATCGCGCACAGAAGTGGATTTTAAAATTTTTGAAAATGCACAATGAACTGAATGTACAATTTTAATCGGGTGCTAAATTGTGTCCTAAACTTTGTAAATTTGAAAAAAAGGGGAATTTTATTGATGAATAAAGCCATTATTATAGCATTGCTGCTTTGTACTGGACTTGTCGTTGCTGGTTGTGAAAAACTTATAGCGTAGCAGAGTTTAAGAAAGATCCAAAATTACTCGAGCAATGGGCAATGAAATGCATGATATCAGGGGATTTAGATTCTCAAAATTGTAAAAACGCAGATAAAGCGTATCGTGAAGTTCATGCCCGAGATTGGCCTGGTTCGAGCTTTGTACATGACGACAAGGAAAACACTGAAGAGAAAAAGGAAGGGAATTAAATCATGAATAAAGCCATTATTATAGCATTGCTGGTTTGTACAGGACTTGTTGTTGCTGGTTGCGAAAAAACTTACAGCGTAGCGGAATTTAAGAAAGATAAAACACTACTCGAAGAGTGGGCAAAAAAATGTGAAAAGCTGGATCAATCTTCTATGGAGAAATCTAAAAATTGCCAACATGCCAGACAAGCATATATGGAACTTATGTTTGGCATTCATTAAAAACATACAGTTCAATAAGTAAGGAATTATTTAGTTCTTGATTCTATTGCGTTTTTTAGGCTCTCTCTAACTTTTAGAGAGTCTTTTTATGGCTTCAAGAATTAGTCGTTTACGATCTGTACTCTTTGTGTAAACGGATGCTATACTGTCATTTGTTCAGCCCAAAAGTGCTTTCAATTGTAGATAGTATTTCCTCCCAATGAGTTGTTATGTGTTACTGCTAATTTTTTAATGTTTTGGTTACATGTATTTAAAATATGAGATTAAATCTATCTTTGGGGTGTTTTTTTGCCTTTATCACAAATAAATGTTTCATCACACTAAGATCGTCTTTAAGCGTTGCGGCTAATTTCGGAAAAATTGGGAGGAAACATTTGTTTGGAAATTACTTTTCTCTGTTTTAATAAAGAGAAAAACATTCTGAATGTAATTATTATCGTTTCATACTCAAATGTTTTTCTCAAACTATTTTAAAAAATTGCTTTTGATTTGAGAATATTATAACATTAGTTAAGATGTGAGGCAGTTTTGCTAGGACGGTTTTGCCGGATTTGTGAGGAATTGAGCGCCTTCCACACCTTTTTATTTTTCCCCTCTCTTTTCTGAGTTTGCAAGGGTTTCCCTTGTTATTTTTTATCTTGATTGTGTCGTAATATTATCATGTTGAGCGGTGGAGCTCATATAAAACTTTACGTATGAGGTGTTTTTTGTTCTCGAGTGTGTGATGAATATTTTTTTTGAATAACACTTTTATTTATAAAAATAATTTAATTATTTTATACTGAATAAGGATCTCGAATATAGTAAGATTCTCTTATTCCAAATCTGTTCTAGGTTGAATCAATTAAAACCATCTGCTTGCACGTTACAAGCATGGAGAGCCGTGTGGATAAAAACTGTTGAAGAAAGAAGTAAAAATGCCTCTTATGAACGATCTCAAGTGCTAAAGATTGTTGCAACATTTGGGGCTGGAAAAGTGTGTGATGCTGCTGGTTTATTTTCTCATAAGGGTAAAGATGGTGTTCAATAGATTTATTATAAGCTTCATGAAATATTATCCTTTAAAATTGTGATATGCCCTGAAGGGGGGAAGCAAGAGGAACTTACTCAATAAGGAGACAAATTATTTACAGATCGGATCTGGTAGAAAATTTCGTTTTTTAAGGTGGGAATGAAGTTGAGATTCAAGATAGCGTGAAAAGACGGACACTGATGGTTAAAAATGCATACAAAAAGCAGAGTTTACACTCAAATAGTTGCAAGCGATGTTTGAAATTTTGTGTGTGGTTTATCTGTAGAATTAAAATTTTGCTTTGCTCTTATGTGAAATTAAGATGCTTATTTGCGCAAATTACAATAAGCCAAGAGAGTATGCTTAGTATATTTCTATTACGAGAACTAAAATAACAACAAAAGTATTGATGGTGATAATCAAGGTTGAATAAAGCATAGCGGCTTTTACGAGATCAGCCATAAAAACCTCTTTCTGTTCTTTTTGAGGTGATTTTATGAATAACAATATGTTACATATCTGTAATATATGCTGATACAATATATTCGGCAAGCTTAAAATAGCTCTTTTTTTATAAAGGCTTGAGGAGTGGGAGTATTGTGAATCCTAAAAAAGAAAGCTTTAAAAGGACTATTGATTGATTTTGTAGGTTTTGTGTTGCTGAAAACTTTTTTTATCCTGTTATGCTATAAAGCACTATCATTTATAACGATAATATAAGGCATATAAGTTTTTTTGGAATGTTTAAGTATTTTTTAGTGTGCGATGAATATTCGTAGGTTTATTTGTTGAGCCTTTCGTTTAAGTGAATCACAAGAGTGGAAGTCAAGAGAAGATCGTTTGACAAAAATTCGGACTGCGTACAGAGCCGATTGAGTTAAGATCTTGGTCCTTTAAAGTGAGCGGAGGAAGACAAAAATGTTTTTTGATCGTTTATCTCATAGCAAGATTGGTTAATGCTGTTCTAATGGGGCATGTTTTACACAAAAGTAAAGAACGTTCCAAACGAAATATACTTATGTTGTATATTAGTATATTAGTATTGCATATTTATGTACTTGTTTTAAAGAAACATCTCTCAACGCACACGACAGACATTTTACGATGACATTCGTAAATGGTATAACGGTAAATGTGACTAGTATAACAGTAAAGCTCTCGTGAAATAATATAAACTTTGAATAATATAAAAATCTGTAGAATGCTATCATCTTTATACTTATGAAAGAGCAAGTCACAATCATCGTACGCTTGCTTCCAATATTTATTATAGTTCTTGGCATTTGCTAAGGTTCATAAGAGGCATTTTTCTTTCAGCGTATTTTATCAACACATTAGGGCGTTGTTTGTGATGTGCAAGCAAGTGATGTTAATTTATTCAACATGGAATAGATTTGAAATGTGATGATTATGAAAGAGAAGAGCCGCATTTAGAAGGTTAAAAACGAGAGAAAGTTCGTAACAAAAATTGTACCTTGATTATAAAATGATTGTTTCTCTGTTTTTATACTAGTAGCGCATGTAAAGCCGCGATATTAAGAGCAAACTGTTTTATGGAGCGAAATAATCTATAGGAAGATACTGTGGAAATTCTGAAAATATCAATGTGGGGGAGCATTAAGCATTATGCATTGGATAATATTTTGATTTATAATGATAATCTATCGTTATTCAACTTGAATTAGAGCCCTGAATACTGGATTTTTTTCATTCCAAATTTGTTTCGTGGTGAATTAACCAAAACAATGTCTTTTGCAGTTACAAGCAGGGAGCTCCCATGCGCAGAGAAATTGTACAAGAAAGGCCACGCTTTTATGAACCATCTCAAGTGCCAAGGGTATCAGAACATAAGGGGTTAGAACAATATGTGATGATGCTGGCTTGCTTCTTTTATTAAGCGTAAAGATGGAAAGTGCTCAATGGATTTTATACATGTCATGGAAGATTTATCATTATACCATTTATGGGCCGCGGCGCGAAATAGGCTTGGGTGCACTTAAGAGATGTTTCTTTAAAACAAGCGCGTGAATATGCGATTGAAGACGTATCGAACTGATTGGCTAAGAAACTCTTGAAAAGGTTCAAAAAATCTTATATAGTCGTTCATTGCAAAGAAAAGCGAATGATAACTTAAAAAAGGAAGATTGATGGCTGTTTAGCTATTTTAAGATGTCTTTTTTTATATTGCTGTATGGCTGATCTGTTCAAAAGAGCATTCTTTTTGTGTTTTATGCGAAATACTGCATGTGTGCGGAAAGAGCATGGGAGAGGGGGTGTCTTTTTGAATGGGTGCAAACTGATCTTGTAGGGTGCCATCTTATGGGACGCCAGAAGGTATACAGGTTTAGGTGCAGAGAGAGCCATACGGTTATGGAGGGTAAAATGCTGCTATCGGTAAAATGCTGAAATTTTTAATGGGCTTACGTTTTTATATGCTGCAAGATAGGCTGCGGGTTTTTGTCGGCAGATAGTTTTTGTGGCCGAAGTTTTCGTGAGAGCATTGTTGTTTTCTGTTGAAGACGTACTGGTGATAAAATAGGCAAAGATAAAATCGGTAAAGCGAAATAGACAGAACAAATATGGAAGTTTCGATATTGTCGTAAGGTTTGAGTTTATAGCGTTTTGATGAATTAGTATAGCCGCAATGATGGTTTTGGAGCAAAGCAAGAAAAATATTTGAAGAGAATGCGTTGAAAGTTGAAGTGGTATACGCTTTGAAGGATTGTCGTGCTGTTGTTTGAGCAATGTTTGCACCACGAGCTTGGTTGAGTGTATCAGCATTGAAGAGAACCTGTTTAATCTCCCTCATTTGAAAGTAAGATTGAACAATAGTGTTGAAGGGGAAGTAAAAATGTCTGTAGTGCAATATGGTGATGATAGTTTTGCAGCAAAAGCAAAAGTTCTTGATAATAATCTTATTGATCGTGATTGGGCGATGACAAAATTTGTTGCTGCTGTTAAAGGATTAGCTCAAGTTGTTGATTATGAAAGCAATATGCTAGAGAGCAGTGGTGTTCCAGATTACGAAGAAATAAATTTGCGTAAAATACGTGGTTTGCGTGATCTTAATAAATCCATGAGTGATGTGAAGCGCTACATGAATCAAGATATTGAGCATGAGGTTGAAAGTTTGTTGTCTGATTTACAAGAAAAATTACAGCGTAATAGTGAATTACTTCAAACACATTTAAATGCAGTTAATGATCTTTCTAGAGCTATACAACTATCTGGACGTGCAAAAGAAATAGAGGAATGATCAAATCTGCTTAATACGGGCTGTTCTAAGTCATGACAATGATTAGGTAGGGCAGTTGATTTGGATAAATAGTGCGTTTAGTGAGTAGACTTGTTTTAAGTGCATTTGGGTATTTAAATTATTATCCTGTTGTACTGTAAAATGCTGTTCTTAAAACAGTGTCTTTTAAGGTGTAGTGATGTGAACCGCATGCTTTGGGAAACTGGCTGAAAGAGAACTCAGAGAAGGCGGATTATTTACAGAGAATTGTTTGCAGACTAAGTTAATAGGGGGCTTCATTTTTTAGTTTAGGGAGAGGCCGATCAAGAGGATATTTAGACCAGCCTGTGATGCCTTAAAAACAGCTTCCTTGGGGCTGTGGTAATGTAAGGTTCATACATTAGAGTCTTTTGCATGCATTTAGCAGATCTGGCAGCGACTTACTCTCCCGTGCCTTAAGGCAAAGTACCATCAGCGCTGGAGCGTTTCACGGCCGAGTTCGGGATGGGATCTGGTGCATTCACTCCGCCATAACCACCAAGTCAGCAAAAAGCATGAATGATGAAGAGTATGTGATGAGTATTGCCTATAAGCCTCATGGAGTATTGTCCTTTGAAGTGTGGTGATATGAAGCGGTTCGTTGTTTAAATCTATATGTTTGAGATAAAAATTAAAGCGGTTTAGTATTTTCTTTCTGCTGTTTTTAGTTTTTGTATGTCAGATTGGAGAGAGCATCCAGATTTGAGTGGATATATTGCGTATATCTTTGTTGGCGTAATATTTGAAATGGGGCGGCAATCTCATTGGGAAAGAATAAAGGGGGAGAAATCAGCTTCCCTCTGTCCTGCCGTCTTTTAATTTAGCTTTATGTCTTTCAAAAATATCTAAAGCACTATCTGTTAAATAATGAAGATTACGTATTGTTTCACGCTTTTTTTATTGTGTTTTTTACTGGGGGCACGTCCTTCATGCACGACAAAATGCTCAAAATAGAATGGATTTGTTATTCCTAATTCACGGCCTTGTTTTAAAGAGATATCTAAGCTCTCAAGTCTATTTCGTGATGGTGGTTGTGGGGCGCAACGACATCTTTGATGCAACGGCGCTTGTGAATGGTATAATAAAAAGTCCCCATGGAAATAATATAAAATCTATAGGGTACGACCATCTTTATGCTTAATAAAAGAGCAATTTGATATTGTTATATTCTTTGCTTTCTTCCAATGTTGCTACAGCCCTTGGCACTTGAGATAGTTCATTAGAGGCATTTTTAATCCTTTCTTAATAGTTTTTTATCCCTATGGCTCTTCCCCCTTGTCACTTGCAAGAGATATGGTTTTTGTTGATTCAACATGGAACAGGTCTAAAATGAAAGAATCTTACGATATTCTGGATTCTCATTTAACATGCAAAACAATTAATTGTCTTTATAAATCAAATGCTTGTCTTATGATGGAGTTGCTGTAGCATTGAGATTTTAGAGGAAAAACATGCCTTTAAGAATTTATACCAGATACTAAGTCTTTATAGCAGGTATATTAAATGCACATCATCTAAAATAAATAGAGCGTCCACAGCGAAGAAGGGGCTGACTTTTTTTAAAAATATGCATGAATGCTTATTCTGTTGTGCTGTAAAAACATCATCGCTTGAGGTGTGGTGATATAAGACATAAAACTTTATGGGGTATTTTGATGAGAGAATGCTAAGATATTCAGTTTTTTATTCAATATGCAAAAGAAATATTATAAGTCAAAATCTTCTTTGATGTGATAATGATTTTTGAGAATTTAAAAATATATATAAATTTAAATAAAAAAGCAGCACTTTGTGCTGCTTTTTTATTTAAGTTAAAATTAACTTCTGCTTTAGAAACGATAACGTATTCCGCCAGACAAATTGGTGCCAGATACACCGGCTTTTTGCAGTTTTTGCCGATAGCTGATATCGGCGTTTAGTACGATATTTTGAGAAAGATATGCGTTCACCCCCATGCCTCCCTCAACTGAAGAGCCGGTAGGATCAACATGAAAGGTATCAGCAATTTTTATTGTTTTACCATCGCCAAAAGTTCTGATAACATTCATTTTACCATAGAAGGAAACAGCCTTGTTTTCTTCAACAGCCATTATCGTTTTTGTTAAACGTCCACCAAAACGGATCAACCATTGATGTGGATTGCCCATGTCTACTTTTAAGCCATTGGTATCTGAGAAAATATCAAACATGAGATTTTGATAAATGAATTGAGCTTGTGGTTCAAAGACCAGCCCTTTTGTATTGGTTGCTAATTTCTGACCAATGGTTGCAGATATATTAAGCATCTCGGTACCATCCAATTTTGCGGCATTCCCAACAAGAGCCGTGGTAATATTTCCTTTTAAGGTTCCGTAAGAAAGAAGTGTGTTTAGATATATACCATTGCTATGTTGGAAGCTGCTGTAAGCGGCAAGAGACCATTTATCAAGAGTTGTCTTTTCAGAATCTTGCATCTCTTTGGGCGTAAAGGCAAGTTTTCCGTATGTTCCTAAAAGACCAAAATGTGTGCTTATGTCTTTACCTTCCAAGGCGGCTAATATGACACCTATTTGTAAAGCAGTATAGTTTACATCAGCACCATAGCCATAATGTAATGGATCGCGGTTGGAAGATAAGGTGACTTTCTCGCCGTAGGAAGAGAAAAAGATACCATTTTTTTTATTGTCTTTTGCCCCAAATACTGTTGTGCGCATATTGTCTAACAACGTGTTTTGATTGTTTACATCAGTAAATCCAGCAGAAAACAAAGTATTAGATATGGTTAAATAGTTTGCTACCTGTGGTAAAAGGGCTCGAACCTTTTTATCCTTATCAATGTAGGCATTCTGTAAGCGAAAATCCCAGAAATTACTGTTTTTACCAAAAAGATTTTGGCTCTCATGAGATGTTCCAGGTTTATAGCCTGTAAGTACATACTTATAAGGTTGTTTCCCTATTGTCATATAGTTTCCTGCTAACGTGAAGGAATTTTCATTTGCTTGTCCGGAAACTTGAATGATTGAAATCCCATGTGTCCCTAAAGGAAGTGACGCCATGCGTTCTTCCCAAACAGCAGAGCTATCGGTTATTTTTTTATCTGTTTCTTGGAGATTGATGTGAACAACAGTACTCCCTGAGACATCACCATTAATCACAATGCGATCAGTCTGTTGCTCCGTGATAGGAGAATGTTTATTCCATTGAGTATTTACATAAATTTCTGCAACACCTGTTGCACTGTAAACCGCTGCTGTGTGGGTCGTTTCGTCTTCTTGCGAAAGATTAGGTCCTATAAACAGAGTTTGATAATGTCCCTCCATTGGCTTGTCAAACATAATGACACTGTCTGTAAGGTGCAATTCAGAAAGATTAGAGTATGATTTTTCATCAACATCAAACTGTCTATAGTCATTTAAAATATTATCATTATTTGTGGCATTTTTATTCGCCTTTAAAAGCCATTTCGTCCCCTCTTTTAGATCAAAAACTGTTCTATTATCTTTAGAAGTTCTTACCCGACCTTCTAAAGAAGAGTGGTCTGCAACTAATGTAATAGTGTTTGTGGAGGCACTTTCGTTCTTTATATTTTTTAATAAAATATCGGCATGGACTTCTGAATTTTTAAGGTTGACTTCTCCGTCTACGCCTGTTCCATAAAGGTTGATACCGCTACCATGTTCAACAAAAAGCTTTGTATTCTCTAGAGTTACTTTATCTTTATTAGGAATAGCTTGTTCTTGAACGACATTGTTATTCCTTTCAGCATTGCGTGTATATTGTTTTCTAGGGGTATAGTATTGATTATTGCGGAAAATAATACCGTCTGCTTCATAATTTCCCGTGACATGTACGCTTGAATCCTTAAGTTTGATTGTGCCCCTCATGTTTAGCAAACCAGCTGTTTCTGCTGTTGCAGTAATACCTGTAGCATCAATTTCTCCACCATCTGATACGCTTAGTGCAACAAAACGTGCATCAACTGTTCCCCCTATCATGTTGACTTTTGAATTATTTCCATCTGCATGTACAGCAAAACCATTGTCTTGAATTTTTTTGTTATGTAGCGTTATGGTCTTACCGTTTGTAGCCTCAACTCCAGAGCTTATATCCTCAGTTTGTGCAGGCTTTTCAGGTTGTTTTGTTGGTGATATTGGTTTTTCAAGCTCTGATTTTGCAGATACCTTTTGTGTTGAGGCAGATTGCACGGGCGCTGGTTTTATGAATTTTGGCGGTACCGGTAATGCTGATTGTCCAGTTTCTACTTTTAAAGATATTGGCTGTGCGAGTTCTGGTTCTTTAGGCGTTGGCGATAGCTCTGTTGTTAGTCTTGTAGCTTCCGTGCTTGTAGGTTCTGACTGTGAGGATACAGCAGAATTTTCGGGCGTTTTTTTTCTGGAAGAGTTTGTAGAAGAGGATGGCGCCCCTGAACGTCTTCTAGATTTTGCTTCCATTCCTGTCGTTGAAGCTGTTCCTATCGCTGGAGATTGTGTAATAGTGTCTTGTGTGGCTGTAGGGGTAGATTGTACATCTTCTGTATTTCCTTCAAGTTGCGTTTTGGGAGGTAGAGTGCTCGTGGAAGTAGGCGTTGTAGATTCACTCCCTGTAGGAGAAGAGCTTCTGGTCGTTCTTGTAGACCTAGATGTTGAAGGTGGATACGAAGATGATGCATTTGAATAGGGATTAGAAGGTCTGGATGCACCTATTTGATGAGTGGGTTGCAGAGAAGAGAGAGCTATCGTAGGTTGTGTATTCGTATCATGAAGAGCATTAGACAAGCTGGTGGAAGAACAAAACAGAACTCCAGAAACTGTGTATAGTAAAAAACTTTTTTTCATATGGATGTATTCCTAAATGTTTCCCCTCTCTTAATAGAAGATAAAACCTTGGCCTCATTATGTTTATTTTGTAAGAGACAAAACGAAACATAATGAGAGCACGTTATATTTCAAGATAGGAATATAAGTATTTTTAAAAGTGATAGCGCATTCCAGCGGAAATATTTATTGCAGAGATGCCATCTTTTTTGAGTTTATGTTGATAGCTGAGATCACTATGAAGCTCGATATTTTGCGATAAGTGCGCCTGAATACCAAAACCACCTTCGATTAAAGATTCCATAGCAGCAAACGGAAAGTTTTCACTAAAAGTGTTGATCATGTTCAGTTTGCCGTAGAAGGAAAGGGCATGGCCTTTGTTTTGTGTCAAACGTCCACCAATACGGATCAACCATTGATGAGGTTTGCTTATGTCTATTTTAGAGTTATCGCCATCTGATTTAGAGTTATCGTCATCTGAGAAAGAACTCCTATCTGATAAAGAACCAAGCATGAGACGTTGATACACAAGTTGTGCTTGCGGTTCTAGGATTACACCTTCCAAACTGGTTGACAGTTTTTGACCAATAGTTGCTGCGGCTCCTAATGTTTTACTATTCTTCACTTTTGAGGTATGTTTGATGAGAGCTGTGGCGTTATCTTCTTTGAAAATTCCATAAGAGAGAAATGCACTTGCATAGATGCCACTGTCATGCTGAATATTTCCATATGCGGTGAGTGACCATTTATCAAACATATTTTTTTGAAAGCTCTCCTTGTTTTTAGGAGTAAAAGATAATTTTCCGTATGTTCCGAAAAGGCCAAAGTTGCTGCTGATATTTTTATCTTTTAGCGCTATTAATGTTGCTCCTGCTTGCAATGCAGCATAGCGAATATCTGCTTGGACACCATCTTGTTCTGCTTGAACCTTGGAAGAAAACGTGCTCTTATTGCCATAAGAGGATAAGAAAACGCTTCTTTCTGGATGATCTTTGGGTTCAAACATTGTTATTTGCATATTGTCTAACAAGATATTTTGATTGTTGACATCACTAAACCCAACAGCAAACATCGCGATAGGCATGACTAAAGAGCTTTCTTCTTGTGGTGTAAGAATTGTTCTTTTTGCTGTCCCTTCAAGAGAAGTAGAAGTTGCGGTTGCTTTATCATCATCTGTAAGTTTAGAGGTGCTCTCTGTAGCCGCGGTAGCGGTATTTCCAACTTTTGGGAGCAAATTCATATGCGCTTTTTCGGATGGAAGAGTCGTTTTCGATTCCGAGGAAGTGGTGTTTGTTTGGGGATCAATATCAGATTGCGAATTTTCATTTATTTTAGGCTGTCTCATTCCATGATCTGTTCTTGTGAATGAATTGTCCTTTGAATTATCCTTGTGTTGGGCAGCAACATGAGCGGGTGGTAATTTATCACTAGAGCGTCTTTGTCTTGTACTGGAGACAATAAGAGGTTGTCTATTCTCTTCAGATGAAGGAGAGGTTATATCTCCTTTTCTCTCCACGTTGGTTATTTCATTATTGTTCAAAGCTTCTAATACCGCTTTGCGTAAAGTATTGGAAAGTTCCTTGTTGTGTTCTTGTAAAGCACTATCTATTTGTACTGCTTTATTTTGCAGTTCAAACCAATTATGATTGTCTTGGCTCACCCATTGTTGGCGCGCGGTATTAAAACGCTGTTGATTATCAGCATCAAGAATTTTTTCTGCTTGCACGGCATCGGAAACTACTTTGTCGTAGCCACGTAATAAATTTTCTCTTGTTTTTAATCGGTTCTGACGTAATTGTTCAAGGTATGCTATGGCTTTCATCATATGTTGCATATCCAGATGGTGTTTGTTTGCCATGGCTTGGGTACGTATATTATCCATTTCGTGGTTCACCACGTTCATATGTGCATCAGAACCGTAACGACTTTCACCTGCAAAAGAGTTGTTAATCGTATCTCTTACACGATCCATATGATTTTCAAGTGCTTGGTTGAAGTGCGAATTATCTTCCATCATGGCGCCAGAGGCTATCTTCTCAAGATTTTTTTCTGCTTGTGTTGGTGTGTTTATTGAATCAATGGCATGGCGATATTGTTCAGGTAATTTCATGATCCCTTCAAGAGCATGGCGTTCCTGGTGGCTTAGACCAGAGTCGGTGCTGGTAGATGTGAAATTAAAAGAAGAAAAAAATAAAGCACAAGCGGCTGTACATAACAAAATATTCTTATGCATAGAGATGTTCCTTAAGATATTTTCTTTGTTTTGCTAAAAATGAACCACTTTTTGACACATTGCGTTTTTTTGTAATGTAGCAAAATATAAGCAGCACTGTTTTTCATCTCAGCGCTGCTTACGCGTCAAAATAGAGAGCTAAGATTTCTAAAAGCGATAACGCATTCCACCGGAAAAATTAATTCCAGAGAACCCAGCTTTTTGAAGTTTATGTTGGTAATTAACGTCAGCATGAAGTGCGATATTTTTAGAAAGCTGCGCGTTAATGCCAAGCCCACCTTCAAGGGACGAGCCCATAGAATCGAGATGGAAAGATTCCATAACATCGATAGTGCGCTTCTCACCAAAAGCTTTGATGACATTCAATTTACCATAAAAAGAAAGAACACGATCTTTTTCAATAGGAAGCATTGTTTTTGTTAAACGCCCTCCAATACGGACCAACCATTGATGAGGGGGCTTTATATTAACTTGGAAGCCATCAATATCTGAAAGAGTGCCAAAGGCAATATGTTGATAAATAAGTTGTGCTTGTGGTTCAAATGACACTCCTTCAACACCAGTTGCTAGTTTTTGCCCAACGGTAGCTGATATATTTAATGTATCCGTATTGTTTAATTCTGTGGTGTTGCCGATAAGGGCTGTTGTAATATGTCCGTTTAAAATGCCGTAAGAGAAAAGTGCATTAACATAGATACCACTGTCATGGTGGAGGTTCCCATAGGCCGTAAAGGACCATTTATCCAGTATGCTTTTGTCAGAACCTTCCATATCCTTTGGCGCAAAAGCGAGCTTTCCATATGTGCCTAAAAGACCAAGATTCGCGGTCATATTTTGATTTTCTAACGTTGCTAATGTCATGCCTGCTTGTATAGCAGCATAGTGAACATTAGCACCATAACCATATTCCAATGGACTACGGCTGGAAGATAACGTCATCTTGTTGCCATAAGTCGATAAAAATATCCCTTTCTGTTTATGACCTTCTAATCCGAAAACTGTTGAGTGCATATTATCTAACAGTATATTTTGATTATTTATATCAGCCAAGCCAGAGGAGAATATTGCATTATGCATAACCAAATAGCTTGCCATTTGAGGAACAAGAGCTTTGATCTTTCCTTCATCATCGAGAGTAGCACTTTGCAAGCGGAAATCCCAGAAATTCTCATTTTCTTCCAAGGGAGCTTGTCCGTTGTTTTCTTTTCCAAGAGATGATGCATTGGTATTTTGCGCATCTTGCTTTTTTGATTCTTGTGGTATTGCGCTTAAATGACTTTGTGCCCTATCAGCTTTCCCACGGCTGGATGTTGGTCCATAGCCATTGAGTATGTATTTATAGGGTAATCCATCCATTGTGGTGTAGCCATTTGCCAGCGTGAAGGCGGTTTCTTCTGCTTTTCCAGACACTTGAACAAGTGAGAGACCACGCGCATTCAAAGGAATTGAATCTTCTTCATCATCGAATGGTTCTGCATGCTTTGAAAGATTGTTGAAATAGATCGTTGTGGTGCCTGAGACATCACCATGAACAAGAACACGGTCAGTTTTTTGTTGTTCTTTTGTAAGACCATTACTCCATTCGGTATTAAAGTAAATCCTTGCGTTGCCCAATGCATTGTAAACCGTTGTTGCATCGGCGCTTCTGTTTTGCTCTGCTTTTTGTGGATGTCTTCCTACATGCAAGGTTTGATAATGATTGTCTGCTAGTTTATGCGGCGCATTAAATATGATAGAGCTATTATTAAGGTTTAGGACTGAAACGATTGATTGTGCTCGTTGCTTAAGATCAAGGAGCTTGTAATCAAATAGACTAAAACTATCTTCCAATTCAAATAGACTAATTTTTAAATGCCACTTGCTGTTATTGTTTAGGGTGAAAACCGTTGTATTTTGAGGAAACGTTTTGGCTCTTCCTTCCATAATCGAATTATCAGCGTCTAATGTAAAAGTAGTAGGTTGAATCTTGAAGAAGGGTAAAACGTCATTCTTTAATAACATATCAGAACGAATTTCTGAGTTTTTAAGGTACACTGCATTAGCAACAGCTTTGGAATAATAAGGTCCGAAAATACCTACACCGTCGTTTACAAGAAGTTTTGTATTATTAAGGATTGCTTTGTTTACAACTTCTTCTCCTTCTTTTATTGTAGAGCTTGCAATATAACCAAAGTTGATACCATAGGCTTTGCCGTGGCCTATGACGTTTAATGTTGAATCTTCAATATGGATTGTGCCGTTTGTGAGTGACAAACCATGCTCTTTTGCCTCTCCCACAATTCCTTTGGCATTAATTTGACCACCTGATGTTGCAGAAAGCAAAGTAAAGCCTGAGTGCATTACTGAGTTTGTAATGGCAATATGACCTTTCTTAGCAACCACGGCATCATACTTACCACGAACAAAAACATTATGAAGGCTCTTCTCTTCTCCATTAGCTACTTGGACCGTAGGAATTTCAAGAGGTTGTTTATTTGCATAAGTTGGAGCAAAATGAGAAAAAATGAAAGTTCCAGCAATTGTACATAACAAAAAATTTTTCTTATAAATATATTTCTTATACATAGATATGCCTTTAGTATTTGGTATGCTTTGATGCTTACTTCATTCCCCTGATGGCGCAAGTACCCGATCAGTTTTTTATATCATTACGTTTTTATTGTAAATAACAAAACGAATTATATTTATGGTGTTCTCTATGATTTAAAGTTTTTTAAAGAAAAGCGTTTTTCATGGTCATAAAAAGTCGGGAAAAATGGACTTCATAAAATCGAGCTTGATAAGTATTTTTGTTTTAAAGTGCTAAAAATCAAAATATTTTGTATTTTTTATCGATATACAATAATTTTTATTGAATCCATTCGATTTTTATAAATCAAAAAGGCTGCTCTCTAAAGACTTCAACAGTCATTAAGAGATAAAGAGTTTTATTGCATTTGGTTTGAATGAAATTAATCCTTTCAAGAAAGCTGTATAGAAAGAACCATCATTGATGCCTCTTTCCGAAAGATTGAAAAAAGCAGCACATTCGTACTGCTTTTTTATTAAAAATGAATAGACTATAAATTGTTTTTTGCTTTTTCTTAAAACTGGTAGCGTATTCCACCTGAAAAGCTTGCTCCTGATATACCAGTTTTTTGAAGCTTATGTTGATAGTTAACATCAGCATGAAGGGCGATATTTTGTGATAATTGTGCATTTATACCAAGTCCACCTTCAAGGGCAGCTCCCATAGAATCAAGGTGGAATGGTTCACCAATCTGTATGGTGCCATTGTTAGAAAAAGCTTTAACAATATTTAATTTACCATAGAAAGAAAGCATACTGCCTTTTTCAATAGAAATCGTCGTTTGTGTTAAGCGCCCACCAACACGCACTAACCATTGATAAGGATTTCCCATATCTACATCAAACCCATCGACATCTGAGAGTGTGCCAAGCATGAGACGCTGATAAACAACTTGTGCTTGTGGTTCAAAGACCAATCCTTTCGTACTGGTTTCAAACTTTTGTCCAATGGTCGCCGATGCACTGAATGTATCAGCGTTTTTCAATTCTGCAGTCTTTCCTATGAGAGCTGTGGTGATATCTCCCTTGAGCATTCCATAGGAAAAGAGAGCATGGATATATGTACCATTATTATGGTGCAGTCCACTATATGCAGCAATTGACCATTTATTGAGTGTACTCTTGTCAGCACCTTCCATGTCTTTTGGGGTGAAAGCTAATTTCCCATATGTCCCGAAAAGCCCCACATTGGTGGTCATGTTTTGATCTTCTAGAGCTACTAATGTAAAGCCTGCTTGTAAAGAAGCATAGTGAATATCGGCACCATAGCCATATTGTAATGGCGTACGGTGAGAGGATAATGTCATTTTATTGCCATAAGTCGAGAAGAAGATCCCTTTGTTTTTATGATTTTTTTTCTCAAAGCCTGTTTCTTGTATCGTGTTCAGTAAAGTGTTTTGATTGTTTACATCAGCCAGTCCAGCTGAGAATAGTGCGTTAGGCATGGACAAATAGCTTGCCACTTGAGGAACGAGAGCTCTGATCTTTCCTTCATCATCGAGCGTTGCACTTTGCAAGCGAAAATCCCAAGAATTCTGATTTTTCCTCAAATGGTTTTGTATGCTCCCTATTTGCTCAGAATTTGGTGTTGATTCAGCTTTTATATTATTCTCATCCCTTAAAGCTATTCCGCCAAATGCAGCGAAGGTCATGTCGGTTTTTGAGTCCTTTTCTTGTGATTGTTGACTTACTTCTCCTAAATGGCTTTGTGTGCTCTCTGCTTTTCCAAGACGTGATGTCGGTCCATAGGCATTTAAGACATATTTATAAGGCAAGCCGCCCATTGTGACATAGCCATTTGCTAGTTTGAAGGCATTTTCATCTGTTTTTCCAGATACTTGAATGAGCGACAGTCCACGCATATTCGCGGGAATAGAAGCTTCTTCTTTTGATGACACACCTTTTGAAAGGCTATTGAAACTAATTGTTGTGGTGCCTGATACATCTCCATGGATAAGAAGGCGGTCCGTTTTTTGTTGTTCTCTTTCTAAACCATCACTCCATTCTGTATTGAAATAAATCCTTGCATTGCCTACTGCATTATAAACGGTTTCTATAGCAGATTCCCTGTTTTCGCGTGGATTAGGGAACTCAATTGTTCGTCCTACACTCAAGGTTTGATATTGACTCTTTGCCAGCCTATGTGGCGCATTAAACACAATAGAGCTATTACTAAAGTTCAGTACTGAAACGGTAGATAGAGCTCGTTGCTTAATGTCATGGAGTGCATAATTATATGGACTAAAATCACGATTTATGTCGTATTGACTTACATTTAAATACCATTTGCTATTGTTGTTTAAATTAAAAACAGTCGTATTTACTGCTAAGGTTCTTGCTCTTCCTTCTATAATCGAATTATCGGCAGTTAACACAAAAGTCACAGGATGAGGATCTGAATCTGTTTTCTTTTTTACATTGTTTTTTAATAATACATCAGAACGAATTTCTGAATTTCTAAGTTGAACTTCGGCAACAGACTTTGAAGATGACGGTCCTAAAATACCGATACCATTTCTCACAAGAAGTTTTGTATTGTTAAGAATTGCCTTATTGATAACTTCTTCACCATCTTTCAGATAATTTATGCTATGAAAAACAATACCGGATTTTCTTTTGGTTTCTATGAATGAATCTTCAATGTTAATGATACCGTTTTCAATTGATAGACCAGTATCCAAGGCATTGACTTTCACTTCTTTAGCATTAATACGTCCACCTTGTGATGCAGCAAAAGCAAACGAAGCTGAATGTATTGTTGAGTTTGTAATTGTGGCAATTGCTTTTTCTTTGGCATACACTGCGCTCGGTCCATTGCGGATAAAAACATTATTAAGAGTTTTTTCTTCTCCTTTCTCCAGCTTAAACTCACTAATAATTTCAGGAGGTTGTCTATTTGCATAAGTTGGAGCAAAATGAGAAAAAATGAAAGTTCCAGCAATTGTACATAACAAAAAATTTTTCTTATAAATATATTTCTTACACATAGATATGCCTTTAGTATTTGGTATGCTTTGATGCTTACTTCATTCCCCTGATGGCGCAAGTACCCGATCAGTTTTTATATCATTACGTTTTTATTGTAAATAACAAAACGAATTATATTTATGGTGTTCTCTATGATTTGAAGTTTTGCTTCAGAAAAATTTGTTCATGATCATAAAAAGTCGAGAAAAGTGGATTTCATAAAACCTAGCTTGGTTAAGCTTATGCTAAAAGCACTATGAAGTATGATATTTAAAAACTGTCTATTAAAGATAATCGCTATAAAAGCTCTATCGCATTGAGATGTATTATTTGATGTACTCACCAAGACGATCAGAAAATTTTCTCTGCTAGAAGAAGTGATGAGGGGGCTATTCACAGGCTTTCTTTAAAGAAGCTTTTCCTTAAGGGTAGCAAAGTCCATTTTTCTAAGGTCGCACAGCCCATTTCGCGATGGTTTTCATGAATTCTATAACGCTAAAGCTATAGAGTCCCATCATCTTTATGCTTACGAAGGAGCAAGCCGATACCTTTACGGCTTAATAAAAGAGCAACCCCATTACATACTTTGCTAGCTCCCAATGTTGTGTGGATAGCCTTTGGCACTTGAGGCGGTGCATGAGAGGAATTCTTAGGCTTTTCTTATATAACTTTGCTTCACACGCCAGTCCCGCTTGTAATGTGTAAGTGAATGATTTTGATTAGTTCAACATGGAACAGATTTTAAATGAGAGAAATTTACGATATTCAGAACTCTAACTCAATGAAAGTAACGCTAAATTATCATTATAAATCAATATTTTGAATATTTCATTTAAAACATCTTTTATTGATACAAAAAGAACTTTATTGAGTTATTTCATTTTATAAATGAAATAATTAGCTTTCTTGAGCGTTTTGTATGTGAAAGATAAAGCGCTTGTTGTTAGATTTTCTTTTCATGCATTAATTTTCTCAAAACTGTTTGTTTAGAAGAACCAGCAATGGAAGTGTAAATAAATCTTTATAGATAGCGACAACACATCGTAAAGAAAGAATTTATTTTATTGCTATAATAGATTGTAAATAACAAAAAAATACACTCCGTTTTTTTGTTAATAGTAAACGGATCAATATGCTTATTTTTTTATAATTTTATATTAAAATTGGTAGTGTATTCTATCAGAAAAACTTGTCTCGGCTATACGTCTTTTAAAATTTTTTCTGATAGTTTACATCAATATAGAAGGTTAAATTGTGAGATAACTGTGTATTGTGCTAAACGCACCTTTAATGGCAGGATCTATCGGATTAAGGTAAAAATGAATACCAATCTGTTTAGTATCATCAATATCAAAGTTTTTTAAGGAAGTTCACTTTCTCATACAAGGATGGGGTACAATCTTCTACGGTCCTAACAATAGTTTTTGTTAGATACCTACCTATCCGGACTAACTGGGGAGGCTGTCTGATTTAATTTTAAGATCATCAATATGTTAAAAGTTGGTAAAAATCAAATCCTTAGCACACAAATTATGTTCGTGGTTCAAAAGGTTAGTTCTCTGATTATTCTTTGCAAATTTTTGACAAATAATTGTTGAGGCAATTAACATTTTTACAGCATAACTTTAATAGTATTTTTTATAGAAGTTTTAGAGATATCTGCTGTACAGATATCACAAGGGAAGAGTGTAGCCATATGAAAACACCATTATGCTCTGTTATATTGTAAGCTATGATTGATGATTTATCCAGTGTGCTTTTTTTCATTTTCTATATCCTTTGGAGTGAATGAGAGTGGCTGTAGGTTCCTATCTATTTCAAATGTGTAGTGATTAACTTTTCATTTTTCTAATATCATCTTTGCTTGGACAGCTCTATGGCGCATATTAGCACCATATCTATCTTCAAAGAGGAGCATAATCAAACGGTAGAGTTTCTGTACTTCCATAAGTGAAAAAGCAAGAAATCTTCTATTTTTTAAGATTTATTCTTAATGCTGTTATCTTTATATTATCTAAAAATACACTTTTTTAGCTTTATGGGCAAATTCGATGATGAATAGCTGCGCAACCCATGTGAAGAGGAGGAAAATTGTATTTAAGTAGAAAAGAAAACACTTCAGGAAAAAATGGATTTCATGTTCGAAAAGGCTGCATACTTTGTGACATATTCTAGATAAAAATACCTTATCTTTTATCTTGATAAAAATGGTATAATGTAATAATTTATAAAGATAATTTATCGGTACTTTCATTGAATTAGAGTTCTGAATAACGTAAGATTTTATCATTTTAAACCTGTTTGTCTTAAATCAAGAAAAACCATTCTCTTGCACACCACAAGCGGGGCTGGCGTGTGGGTAAAAAATGTATAAGAAAGGACCAAAAATGTCTCTTATGAATCGTCTCAAGAGCCAAGGGCTTTAGCAACACCCACGAGCTGGAAAATATAATGATGGTGCCGGCTTGCTCCTTCACAAACGTAAAGATGGTGGTACTCAATGGCTTTACCGTTATATCTTTCACGGGGGGGGGCGCCGGCGTGAAATGGGCTTGGGTGCCTTGAGAGATGTCCCTTTAAAACAAGCTCGTGAATTGGCAACTGGGTGGCGTGCTGTTTTACGTGAGGGGTGTGCCCCCATTAAAGAACGTGAGAAACGAAAACGTGAGGCAATGCGTAATCTCCATTACTTAAAAGACATTGCCTTAGATGCTTTTGAAAGTTGTAAAGCTGAATTAAAAATGATGGTAAAGATGGAAACTGGTTTTCACCTTTAAAACTCCATATTCTCCTCAAATTAGGCTGTCTGCCTATTTCAGAGATTACACAAACAGAAATACGCAATATCCTCGCTCCCATCTGTCATACAAAAGCTGGAGCTGCTAATACAGCACTGATGCGTCTCAAGCTTTGTTTTAAACATGGGCGTTGCGCGTGGATGTTGATTTTACAGGCAGTAGAAAAAGCAAGGGCTCTCTTAAGGAGGGATAGTGTAGTGTTATTAGTATTTATAAAGCGAAAAGGCAGCATATTGTGGCTGCCTTTTTTGTTAATGCATAGAAAAGAAATACGCTGTTTTGACAGTTTTGTTTTAAAACTGATAGCGTATTCCTCCTGAAAAGCTTGCACCACTTATACCAGTTTTTTGAAGCTTTTGTTGATAGCTGACATCACCATGAAGGGAGAAATTGTGAGACAGTTGCGCATTAATGCCAACGCCACCTTCAATTGCAGGTCCCATAGGATCAAGGTCAAAATTTCTACCAATATGAATGGTACCATTATCACCAAAGGTTTTGATCAAGTTTACTTTTCCATAGAAAGACATCGGACGGTTGTTTTCAGTGGAAATG